>JAUXXW010000009.1 GCA_030684775.1 Pseudomonadota bacterium | reverse complement strand
ATCGGCCGTTGATGAAATTGGGGGCACGGGTTCCCCCCCTTTACCAAAGGGGGGCAGGGGGATTTCTGAGGCACCGCTCAGACCGTGCTTATCGGGTTAACACATACACCCACTATCGGTAGTGGCGTAGGTTGGGCAAAGCGAAGCGTGCCCAACAACACGACGGTTCGTTGGGCACGCTTCGCTTTGCCCAACCTACGGTGCTGTTCGTATCGGCCGTTGATGAAATTGGGGGCACGGGTTCCCCCCCCTTTACCAAAGGGGGGCAGGGGGGATTTCTGAGGCACCTGATCAGACAAACGTTGCTAAATCCCCCTCATTCCCCCTTTGGGAAAGGGGGAGGCCAATTCTTCGGGCGCTTTCTGTCGCATCACCCGTTCTCGGAGGCGGCAGGCGGGACGCCTGCGCTACATCCGAGATCGACCTACTCTTCCGACTCCGCGATGGCGATGCGCTGGCGTTCGGCGAATTCTTCCGAGGAGTGGACGCCGCGCAGTTTCAGCGTGTGATTGCGCACGGCTACTTCGACCAGAACGGCCAGGTTGCGGCCGACCGCCACGGGTATCCGCACTTCGGCGACTTCGATGCCGAGGATGTTGCGGCTGCTGGCGGCCATGTTGAGACGGTCGATTTCCTGCCATTTGTCGGCAGGGCTGAGATGGATGATGAGCTTGAGGTTCTTCTTGTGCTTGACGGCGGTCTCGCCGAACAGGCGGCGGATGTTGAGCACGCCGAGGCCGCGTACTTCCATGAAGTCCTGCAACAGGGTGGGGCAGCGGCCTTCCAGGGTGTCGGGTGAGACGGCGAACACTTCGAGAGCGTCGTCCGCCACCAGGCGGTGGCCGCGGGTAATCAGTTCCAGCGCCAGTTCGCTTTTGCCGACGGCGGGGTCGCCGGTGATCATCACCCCCAGGCCCGAGACTTCCAGAAACACGCCATGCAGCACCGTCGAGGACGCCAGTGCCTGGGTCATGATGTGGGACAACAAGCGCATCAGGGCGGGGCTTTGTTCGGGTGAAGTGAACAGCGGCGTGGCGGTGCGCTCGGCGATGGCAATCATGCCGTCCGGCACCGGTTCGCCGTTGGCGACCACCACGGCGGCCAGTTCGGTGGAGAACAGGCTTTCGATGGCGAGCGTCAGGTCGGAGGGAGAAAGGCCGCGCAGGTAGTCCATTTCCGCGCAGCCCATGACCTGAACCCGGTTGGGGTGGACGTAATTCAGGTGGCCAACCAATGCCAGCGTGGGTTTCTGCACCGTGTCCGAGTTGAGGATCTTGTCGCCGCCGCTACGGCCGGCAAGCCAGGATAGTTGTAGGCGCTCCCCGACCCGGTGAAACAGTTCCGCGACCGTGACGTGGTGCGTGGTGACGTGTTCGTCTAGGGTGTCCATTCGGTAATCAGCCGGTGCAGGGTGGCGGCATCCGGGGCGGCGCGCAGTTGGGCGCGGAACGTCTCGTCGGAGAACATGGCGGCCAGTTCGCCGAGGATTTGCAGGTGCACATCGGTGGCGGTGGCGGGGGCCAGCAATACGAACACCAGATCGACCGGCTCGCCGTCCGGCGCGTCGAAATCGATGGGGGTTATAAGCCGGAGGAAGGCGCAGGCGGTTTCGTTCAGGTGCTTGATGCGGCCATGCGGTATGGCGATGCCGTAGCCGAGGGCGGTGGAGCCGAGTTTTTCGCGTGAGAACAGGCTTTCGAATACCTCACCGGCGGGAACGCCCTGGCTGGCCTGAACCAGTTGCGCGGCTTGCTCGAAGAGACGTTTTTTGCTGCTCGTTTCGCATTCGGACTGAATGTTGGCAAGCGTGAGTAGGGGGGTTATCAGGTTCATGTAGGGGCCTTGAAAAGGCGCCGGTGGATGAAAACGGTCACCGTGAAGCAACCGGCCTGGCGTAGGAGCCGGCTTGCCGGCGATGGCAACGTTTGCCCGAAGTGCCACCGTTGCCATCGCGAGCAAGCTCGCTCCCACGCATCGCCATTTTCATCCAACCGGGGGTTTATTCGGCTTCGGCGGCGATGCTCTGGCCTTTGACGCCACCGGATTCGCGATGCACGTTGCCGGATTTTTCCTTGTGTTTGAGGATTTGCCGGTCGAGCTTGTCGGCCAGGGAATCGAGCGCGGCGTACATGTCGGCGTCGATGGATTCCACGTAGATGTCCTTGCCGGGCACATGCACGTTGGCTTCCGCCTTGTGCTCGAGTTTTTCCACGGAAAGGATGATGGTGACATCGATTATCTGGTCGAAATGCCGGGTGGCGCGATCCATCTTGTCTTGTACGTAGCCCCGAATGGCGGGGGTCACATCCAGGTGATGGCCGGTGATGGTGAGGTTCATGAAATGCTCCTTTCGGGTTTGGTGGTAAATGCGGTGGTAAATGCGGTGGAAACTTCGCGGGTCACATGGACTTGCGTTGGTTGGCGGGAGAAATGCTCAACAACTCCCGATACTTGGCGACGGTGCGCCGGGCGACGACGAAGCCTTGCTTGCCCAACAGCTCGGATATGGCGTTGTCCGAGAGTGGCCTGGCACGGTTTTCCGCGTCGATGAATTGTCTGATCAGCGCGCGCATGGCGGTGCTGGAGGCGGCGCCCCCTTCATCGGTGGCCAGCGCGCTGCCGAAGAAATACTTGAATTCGTAGAGCCCACGCGGGGTCATCATGAATTTCTGGGTGGTGACGCGGGAGATGGTGGATTCGTGTAGTTCCACTGTTTCGGCGATTTCCTTGAGGGTGAGCGGGCGCATGGCGACCTCGCCGTGTTCGAAGAACATGCGTTGCCGATCGACGATGGCCTGGGAGACTTTCAGGATGGTTTCGAAGCGCTGCTGCACGTTCTTGATCAACCAGCGCGCTTCCTGCAATTGGGTGGACAACGAAGCGCCGCCCTCGCGATTGTTGCGCAGGATGCCGGCATACATTTCATTGATGCGCAGCTTGGGAACCGCGTTCGCGTTGAGGCTGACCATCCATAGCCCTTTCATCTTTTTCACGAATACGTCCGGCACCACATAGCGCGTGTCCACCGCCGCATAGGCCGCCGCCGGCCGCGGCTCCAGCGAGGTGATGAGCTGGCGCAACTGGGTGAACGCCTGGTCATCGAGCCCGAGGTGTTTCTTCAGCTTGCCGTATTCACGGTCGGCCAGCAGGGTGAGGTGCTCGCGTACCAGAATTTTCGCTTGCTGGAGATGGGGCGTGTCTTTCGGGAAGGCATCGAGTTGCAGCCACAGGCATTCGCCGAGGTCGCGCGCGCCGATGCCGATCGGCTCGAAACTCTGCAACAGCCTGAGCGCGGTGTTCAGTTCGAGCGGGTCGATCTCCAGTTCTTCCGGCAGGAGTTCGGCCAGTTCTTCCAGCGAGGCGGTGAGATAGCCATCGTCATCGAGCGCTTCGATCAGGAAGGCGATCAACTGGCGGTCGCGCGTGGTCAGCGGGGTCAGGCCGAGTTGTTCGGCCAGGTGCTGGCGCAGGCCGATGGATTCGGCCTGCTGGAAACCGTGTTCGTCGTCTTCATCGTCTGGCGCCGGCCCTACCGCGCGGTCGCCCCAGGCCATTTCCTCGTAGACGTCGTCGCGTTCCTGGCGTGCCGTCTCATCGGCGGGGGCGTCACCGGAAGGGCCGTCGAAGCTGTCCTCGCCATCCAGACGTTCCAGCAGGGGGTTGTCCTGCAACATCTGCGAGATTTCCTGGCCCAGTTCCATGGTCGAGAGCTGCAACAGCCGGATCGACTGTTGTAGCTGCGGGGTCAGGGTGAGCTGCTGATGCAGCTTGAGCTGTAGGCTCTGCTTCATGCGCGAAGCGGGTGTCCGGGTGGGAGGGGTGGCAAGGGGTTAGAGCCGGAAATGCTCGCCCAGGTAAACCTGGCGAACGCTGTCATTGTAAATGATTTCCTCCGGCGTCCCGGTTGCCAGGACCTCGCCCTGGTTGAGGATGTAGGCGCGGTCACAGATGCCCAGGGTCTCGCGCACATTGTGGTCGGTGATGAGTACACCGATGTCGCGATCAGTGAGGAAACGCACGATCTTCTGGATGTCGATCACCGAAATCGGGTCGATGCCGGCAAAGGGCTCATCCAGCAGAACGAAGCGTGGCGAGGTGGCCAGCGCGCGCGCGATTTCCAGGCGCCGCCGCTCGCCGCCGGACAGGCTGGCGGCGTTGGCATTGCGTAGATGGGTCAGATGCAGGTCTTCGAGGAGGCTTTCCAGGCGGGTTGCCTGCTCGGCGTCGTCATAGCCCTTGAGTTCCAGCATGGCGGCGATGTTTTCGGCAACATTCATGCGGCGGAAGACGGAAGGCTCCTGCGGCAGGTAGGAAAGCCCCAGACGCGCGCGGCGATAGACCGGAAGGTGGGTGAGGTCGGCGTCATCCAGGCTGATGCAGCCTGCCTCCGTGCCGATCAGACCAACCAGCATGTAAAAACAAGTGGTTTTCCCGGCGCCGTTGGGGCCGAGCAGCCCGACCACTTCGCCGCTCTCCACCTGGAGCGAGGCATTGTTCACCACCAGGCGCGATTTATAACGCTTGGTCAGGTTTTCCGCTTTGAGCAGACTCACCGCCGGCTCACGGTTTCACGGCGGGAGCCGCGTTGTCGTTCTTCGGGCGAATCACGGCGCGCACCCGGCCCGGGTTGCCGCTGATGCTGCCCTGGGCCTGGAAGTATTCAGTCTTGCTGTCATAGGTGATGAGGTTGCCGCGCAAATCATCCTCGCCGCGTTTCAGTCGCGCCTGGCCGATCAACTTCAGCTTCTCGCCGCGCCCGTCGTACTCCAGCCGATTGGCCCAACCTTCCGTGTATTCGTTCCTGCCTTCGATTTTCTGGCGGAAATAAATCGGTTTTCCCGTCGCTTCGCCGCTGGCAAAGCCGCGGTCGTCCTGGCGCACGTCGATGCGGTCGGCGGTGATTGTCAGCGTGCCCTGGGTCAGCACGACATGGCCTTCGTAGATGGCGAGTTTCTGGGCGTCGTCCACGCGCGCGGTGTCCGATTCCAGGTTGACGGGTTTGTCCTTGTCGGCCTTCTCCGCCCAGGCGGGCAGGCTGGCCGCCAGCAGCAGTGAGAACAGGAAACAGGTCTTAGGGCCTGCCCATGAATAACTCGAACATTCTGGCTGCACTGGCGGGCGCGCAGCGGCG
>JAUXXW010000008.1 GCA_030684775.1 Pseudomonadota bacterium | reverse complement strand
CATACGCCGCCGCCGACGCGGCCAGGTCGGCCGCGCTGAACGTCAGCGGCGCGCCCACCATCGGCTGATGCGTGCCGGGGCGGAAGAAATGAACGGGAGGGAGTTGAGCGGTAGGCATGGCCGCCAGTTTCTGGCGGCGGGCGGGGCGGGGGGATGCTGACGGGGGTCAGCGGATGCCTTGGTGCGCCGGGCGGCGGGTTTTGCCGCCTGGGGCGCTTAGGCATCCGGCGTGCCAAGCACTGGTGCAGCGGTTGCGGCATTTCCGTGGCGCCAACAAAATGGCGACATCGCACGCTATCGAGTTTATGCCATGCACGCCTCCACGCCCATCGTCATGACCCTGCTGCTGCTCGGCGGCGTTCTGGTCGCACCCCACCTCGACTGGCCAACGGCGCGTCGTTGCGCGCTCACCTGTCTGTTTTTCGCGCTGCTGTTCTGGTGGGTGTGGCCGGATTGATCGTTACACGGGCGAGGAGACGGGGCGGGAATGGCCCTGCGAGGCGTCACGACACGTGTTGAGCGGCTTTTTCTCGCCTGGCTGGTACGTCGGCTTATCCGACCCGTTTCCGCGCGGCCTGCATGGCCTCCATTTTCTCGCGGTGCGCCTGGTATTTCTTTTTGCGTTCCGCATCGATGAGCGGCCGTAGCTTGGCGTGGATGGCCCATTGCTGTTCGGCCAGGCGTTCGTGGCGTGCCGCCGCCTCGAATAGCTTCTGTCGTTTGCACGCCACCCGCATCTTGTCGTGGATGCGCGCCAGGTGAGTGGACAGCAGGGAGCGGCGCACGTTCGCCGTGGCGTGGGCGTAGTCACGGGCGATGAGCGGCTTGGCATCGCTCAGAAGCGCATTGAATTCCGCCATTGATTCTTCAAAGTACCCGGCCTGCTGCAAAAACAGCGGCAGGCGCAGCCAGATTTCAACGGTGTTGGAAAGCTGATGCGTGCGCATCAATGCCTGCGCCCGTTGCAGGCAGGCAATGGCCGCATCCCAATCCTTGGCCTGTTTGTGGCGGGTGGCCTCACGGTTCAAATCCGCCACTTCGCGCTCTTCGGGCGTGGGGTCACGCACGACTGTTTCCACGGAAAAAACCAGATTCCCCACTTCCAGTTTCATGATTACTTGCCCCGTTTCCGTGCGGCCACGGCGCGATACGTCCGCTCCAACTGGTCGTTATCCAGTTCCGTCAAGCTCGCAGCGTTGAAGCTCTTGGTCAGGTAACGATTCAGCCAATCCGGATCATCCTTGCAGTTGATCTTGATGTAGGCGTAGTGGCGCTTGCGCCAGGCATCGCCATCCTTTACCGGCGCACTGGCCATCGAATTCAGGCGGCCGATCCACTGGCGAAGGTACTTCTCCGCCTTGCCAAAATCAGAGATCAATACATAGCGTGTAACCCCGCAGTGGGAATTGAGAGCACCCCATACAGCTCTATGAGTTTTCGGCTGTTTCTTGAGCTTGGCTTCAAGCACTACGATTTCATCCACCAGGCCACGTAGCTTGCCCTGCTGCTCCGGCGAGATACAACCATCACCGGGTGTCACGATGGGCCTGGTCACCGTCGTGTGCTTCTGGGTAGCAATCATCGTGACGTTGCCGTTGTTACTGGCAATCACGTTGGCTGAGCCACCCGAAACATGCACCGCTGGCTGCGCGGCGCTCTCGGCCTCAGCCACGTTCTTAGAGCGGATGCCGGTCAGGACGTACTGCACGTCCATCCCCAGTTGCACGGTCTTGGCAAGGAACTCAGCGCCAATTTCACGCGCGCCATTTTCATACCTGCTCAACGTCTGCGGCGCCACGCCTATCTTCGCGGCGAAGTCACGTTGGCTAAAACCCAAGCGATCACGCTCCTCGGCCAGCCGAGGCGCCAAATCCCATCGTTCCATCCCCATAAATATCTCCATTCGGTTATTGACATATCGCCATATGGCGATAGTATTCACACCACACCGCGCCCATTAGCGCGCCTGTACAGCGACCAGCCAGACGGAGACCGCCATGACCAAGACCGAAAGCAACGACCTCAAACAAGACCTGCGCCGGCGCGGCTACAAGTCGCTGCGCGACTTCGCCGACCGCCACAACTACAAGTACCGCGATGTCTCCGACATCGTGCGCGGTGTCCGCCGCGGCTACTGGGGCGTGGGCCGCGACATCGCCAAAGACCTGGGCCTCAACCCCGAAGCCTGAAACTGGAGACCACCATGCAACTCGCCCTGACTACCTTCGCCGCCGAGTTCAACGGCACCGCCGTTTCGGTCCTCGACCACGCCGGCCACAAGTGGCTGACCGCCGAGGCGGTTGGCCTGTGCCTGGGGTACAGCCCGGCCAATGCCCGCGTCGGCATCAACAATCTCTACCACCGCCACCTCGACCGCTTCGACGAAGTTGATACAACCGTCATCAAGTTGATGACGGTTACAGGCGAGAAGGACACACGCATCTTTTCCAGTAGCGGCTGTGTCACTCTCGGCTGGTTGTCCAACACCGCACGCGCCGCCGAGTTTCAGCGCTGGGCCAAACACGAACTGGCTGCCCAGATTGCCGGCGAGAAGGTCGCCCTGACCTACGACGAATTCAACACGATCGTAGACGCGGCCAAGCCTGGCGAAGCTGGTCGCGCGGCACGGCAGATGGCGATGAACATCCAGCAGCGCTTCAGCCACACAGCGACCGCCCCGATGCCGGCTACCGCCACCGCGCCGCGCATCACCCGCGCCATCGAGTTCGAGGCGCTCAGCCTGTTCGTGGCCGGCCTGGGCCAGGGCGCCATCGGCAAGCAGCTGGGCATCAGCCGCCCGGCGGTGAACTGCATGCTGCATGGCCGCTACCGCTTCTCGCCCAACGCCGGCCAGGACCGCACCACGCCAGCCCTGCGCGCCGCCGTGGCCGAGCGCTTCGTGGCAGCCGACCTGGAGCGGCTGAGCCAGAAGTACCTGGCCAGCTCCGCCAATCGCGCCATGGAAGACGCGCTGGAAGAGGCCGGGTGTCGCGTGCTTGGCCTGCTGCCGCCGATCAACATCGCCAAGTCCCTCCATTGAGCCCGCCATGACCCGAGACCCCCTCGTCATTCCTAAATGCTTTCCACTGCATCCGCCGCTCAATGAGGCGAAAAGCCGCCGGATTCGGCTGTGCCTGGCCGCGCTAATTGTGCAAGCAGATCGTCAATCACTACCCGAA
>JAUXXW010000226.1 GCA_030684775.1 Pseudomonadota bacterium | reverse complement strand
CGGTGGAGATCGGCGCGGACATCTGGTTGTTCGGGCCGGCGCGCTTGCCGGAGAACCCGTCGGGTAGGTTGTACCCAGAAGACGGGCATAAAGGCAAAGCCGAAGGCGTGCCCAACATGGAAGGCGACCCAATTGTTGGGCTGATGAAGCCCCTACCCTTCGGTAACGCTGCGCTTCGCCCAACCTTCTACGTTGACACCCAAGAGGCATTGGCGCCGGGGAATGAACTGGTGCGCGCGGCGCACCCTACGCAGATTCCGCCCGCGAATGAGGCGGACGGGAACACAACGGGTGAGGTCGAACTCCTGCTTGGCCAGCGCGACGGCAGCGACGAACCGGTGCATTGGCGGGTAAGCATCCAGGGCAACCCGCATCTGCTCATCGTCGGCCTGCCTGGCATGGGCAAGACCACCTGTTTGATCCAGCTTTGTCGGCAATTGATGGAGGCTGGCATCGCGTCCATTGTGTTTTCCTACCATCAGGACATCGACGAGAAACTGGGCGCCCTCTGGGGCGATAGGCTGCGCACGGTGAGTTATGCCGGCCTCGGCTTCAACCCGCTCCAGGTGGTGGGCGATGCGCCACTCGCCTACATGGACAACATCACCCTGCTGCGCGACAACTTCGCGGCCATCTTTCCCGACCTGGGCGACGTGCAGTTGGGCCGAGTGCGCGAGGCAATCAAACGGAGTTATGCCGACCAAGGCTGGAAATTGGGTACCCAAGGCGAAATCCCGCTCTTCGCCGCGTTTTACGACCTGCTCAAGGCCGACCCAAAACCGGACAAGGGGCTGATGACCCGGCTGGCGGAACTGGCGAATTACGGCCTGTTTGACGCCAACACCGGTGCGCCCAGCCTGCTCGACAGCGAAACGCCCACCCTGGTTCAAATCCATAGTTCGCAGAACGAAGTGCTGCAACGGGCGTTTTCCACGTTCGTGCTGCACAACCTCTACCAGTCCATGTTCCGGCGCGGCACGCAAAGCCGCATCACCCACGCCATTATCTTCGACGAGGCGCACCGTGCGGCACGCTTGAAACTGATCCCGACCATGGCCAAGGAGTGCCGCAAATACGGGCTGTCCTTCGTGGTGGCCTCGCAGGAGGCGAAGGATTTCGATTCTTCCCTTTTCACCGCCGTGGCCAATTACTTGGCGCTGCGGGTGAACGAATCCGACGCCAAGTTGATGGCGAAAATCTTCGCGCCCTCGGACAAGGTGACGCTTTATGCGGACCGGATCAAACAGATGGCCAAGTTCAAGGCTTGGTTTTATTCGGAAGGGATGCGGGCGCCAGTACCGGTGATGTTGGGTAATCGAGTGGATTGAGAACTCGATTTACCTATCGGGTGGTCATGCCGTTTTTTCACCGCCTATTTCTCGCGGTGTTTGCGAAACGCGGCCAGCAGCGCCAAGTCGTAGACGATCTTGAGGGCGCCGCAGGCGACCAGCGGCGCGGCCAGCCAGCCGGCGGCGAACAGGGCGCCGCCGAGCGAGGGGCTAAGCGCGGCGGCGAGGCTGCGCGGGGCGGAGGTGAAACTGGCGGCGGCGGCGCGTTCCGCCGGGGTGACCATGGCCATGACGAAGGCGCTACGGGTGGGGACGTCCATCTGCGAGAGCAGGGCGCGCGCCAGCAGCAATCCCAAAGCCAGCGGCAGGTTGGGCGCGAAGGCGGCGCCGATGAGGAAGAGGCTGGACGGGATGTGGGTGAACACCATGGTGTTCAGCAGGCCGATGCGCTTGGCCACCCAGGGCGCGGCCAGTTGCGAGGCGGCGGTGAGCAGCCCGGCCCAGAAGAAGAAGGCGCCGGCGGCGGCGAGTGACACATCGAAGCGCTGGAACAGCCAGAGCGACAGCAGCGCGTTGACCACCAGGCCGCCGGCGAAGGCATCCAGGGAAAACAGCGCGGCCAGTTTCAGGACGATGCCGCGTGAGGGGCCGAGTGGCGCGGGTGGGGTAGGGCGCGAGTGCGGCGGCGGTTCCGGCAGGCGGCGGTAGAGCAGCCAGACCACTCCGCCGATAACGGCGTAGAGGACGAACATGCCACGCAGGGCGGCGAGCCGATCCACACCCAGGGCCGCCAACCCGTCCGGCACGCCGGCGGCCAATGCGCCGAAGGCGGCGAACAGGGCGCCGGTCAGGCTGTAGCGGGCGAACAGCGAGGTGCGCGCGTGACCTTCGGCGGCTTCCGCGAGGCGCGCGTGTTCCAGTGGCAGGAAGACGCTGACATCGCCGGAACTGGGGTTGAGCGTGCCGACGAAGGCCACCAGCAACAGCGGCCAGAAACCGTCGAGGCCGGCGAACATCAGGCCGGTGGCGGCCATCAGCAGCGCCGCGGCGAGCAGCAGATGACGATGATGAAAGTGGTGGCCCCAGGCGCCGACCGCCAGGGTGGCGAAGGCTGAACCGAGCAGGGTCGCGGTGCTGAGCACGCCGACCTGCCAGATGCCCATGCCCAGTGCCAGCAGATAGGCGGGCAACAACACCGCGACATAACCATCGCCCAGCGCGCGCAGGGCGCGGGCGATGATCAGGAAACGCACCTCGGGGGCGACGCCGGGCGGGAGAATCAAGGGAGTCGCCCTGTAGCGCCGGCTTCCTTACCGGCGTCTGTTAAAAGAGCCGGCTGGAAGCCGGCGCTACAGGGCGGGTTCAGCGCGAGAAGCCGCCCGGCGTGGGGCATCTTGCCGGCGCTTACTTGCCGACCACCGCGCCGCCCGCCGTCTTCCAGCCCTCGATGCCGCCTTCGATGAAGCGCGCCTTGAGGCCCTTGGCCTGGAGCGCATCGACCACGCTGTTGGAGACGCCGCCGCCGCGCACGCAGTAGAGGACTATTTCCTGGTCTTGCGGCAGGCTCTCAGCCCAGGTTTCGAGCTTTTCCGGGTCTTTCCAGTGGGCGCCGGCCAGTTGCTCGCTGGAAGCGTGGTGATCAGCGACACGGCGCACGTCGAGAACGTATTTTCCGGCGAGTTCGGCTTTCAGGGTTTCAGGTTTGATGATGCGTTCCATGTTCAGGCTCCAATGATGAAGGTGTAAACCAGGCCCACCGCCGCGCACGCGGCGATGACCCGCATGATGTCCTGCTTGTATTTCCACAGCGCGATGAAGGCGGCCACGGACATGAGGGCGTAGAACCACTCGAAGCCGCCTTCGAAGCCGGTCGGCCAGAGGACGTGATAGCCGAAGAATAGCGCCAGGTTGAGTACCACGCCGACCACGGCGGCGGTGATGCCGGTGAGCGGGGCGGTGAACTTGAGGTCGCCGTGGGTGGCTTCCACCAGCGGGCCGCCGGCCAGGATGAACAGGTAGCCGGGCAGGAAGGTGAAGAAAGTCGCCACACAGGCGCCGGCGAAACCGGCCAGGAGCAGGTTGTCCGGGCCGAAGATTTCCTTGGTCCAGCCGCCGATGAAGCCGACGAAGGCCACCACCATGATCAATGGGCCGGGCGTGGTTTCGCCAAGTGCCAAACCGTCGATCATCTGCGGGCCGGTGAGCCAGCCGTAGGTTTCGACACCGCCCTGATAGACATAAGGCAACACGGCGTAGGCGCCGCCGAAGGTGACCAGGGCGGCCTTGGTGAAGAATTCGCCCATGTCTTTCAGCACGGGCACATTCAAGGTAGCCCAATAGCCGACCGCCCAGACCGCGATGAAGGCGACGGTCATGAAGGCCAGTCGCGCCGGCTTGAATTTCGCGTGTTCCGGCGGCGGCGTATCGTCGTCGATCAGCGCCGGGCCGTAGGCCTTGTTCGATGCGCCGTGGCCACCGCCGACCTTGAAGATGTCGGGCGCGAGCTTGCTGCCGATGAAGCCGAGCACGCCGGCGGCCAGGACGATGTAGGGAAAGGGGATTTTCAGGGCGAAGATGGCCAGGAACGAGGCCGCCGCGAAGCCCCACAGCACCTTGTTCTTCAGCGCCCGCGAGCCGATGCGCCAGGCCGCGAACACGACGATGGCGACCACGGCGGGCTTGATGCCGGCGAACACGCCCTGGACGAATTGCACGTCGCCATAGGCGAGATAGATGTAGGTCAGCGCCGAGAGAATGAACAGCGAGGGCAGCACGAACAGGGTGCCGGCGACGATGCCACCCCAGGTGCGGTTGAGCAGCCAGCCGATGTAGATGGCGAGCTGCTGCGCCTCCGGCCCGGGCAGCACCATGGCGTAGTTGAGGGCGTGGAGGAAGCGGCGCTCGGAGATCCAGCGGCGTTTCTCCACCAGTTCCTGATGCATCATGGAAATCTGCCCGGCGGGGCCGCCGAAGCTGATGAAACCGAGTTTCAGCCAGTAGACGAAGGCTTCCCAGAAAGTGGGCGGGGCGGGGCGCTGCATGTTCTCGGTCATTTTTTGGTTCTCCAAATGGGCGGGGCAAACTGGCCGGTCAGGTTCGTAGGAGCGGGCTTGCCCGCGAATGGCAACGGTTCCAAAGGCGCGACCGTTATTCGCGGGCAAGCCCGCTCCTACGCGGGGATTTCGCCCGTATTCAGGTAATGGGTGTAAAGGAAATCGAAGGCCTGGCTGGCCGCCGCCAGCAGGGCGTCGTCATCGGCCAGGCTGGCGCGCATCCCGGCCAACAGGGTTTCCAGGCCGGCGGCCTCGGCCACCGGCAGGCCGCCGACGTCGAGGAAATGCACCAGCTCGGCCAGCTTGTTGAGGGCGGCATCGCCTTCCAGGCCGAAGCTGGCCATGAGGGTTTCAAAGCTCACCCGGTTGCCGGTATGACTGAATCTCGCGCCGTCGAAGTCGAAGCCCAGTGCCTCGGCCGGACAATCGGCGGGCGTGGCGAGCCAGAGAAAACGCGCTTGTCGGTCGATAAAACGCTGGATCAGCCAGGCCGAGGCCATGCGGTCGACCCAGGGGCGGGCGCGGGTGGCCCAGACGCGGCCCTGGTAGGCGGCGGGGTCGAGGCGCGTGATTTCAGTCTGGCGCGGCGTCGGCTCGCCCGGCGACATGCGCGCCTGGAGTCGCTGGTCCAGCGTGTCCAGTTGCGCGAGCACCTGCCGTCGCGCTTCGCCGGGAAAGAAATCGATGGCGGTGAGCGCGACGTGGTTTTTTCGCAGTTTGCGCGCGAGCCGCGCGTTTTCCTGGGACGAGTGGCTCGCCAGGCTGGCGAGACAGTCCTGGATTTCGACGGCGAGCCGCCGATAGTCATCGGTGCGGTCGAACAGCGTGGCGAAGTGCGCTTCCGGGGTCTCGGTCGCGAGCAGCCAGGCCTGACCTCCCGCCGCTTCGATGTCATCGGCCACTTCGGAAAACAACGCGTGGCGTTCGGCGCTTTCCGGCAAGAGGTAAACCCCGTCGCGCAGAGCGGCCGCGCCGGTGCCCTTGAGGGCGCGCCAGGCGCGCATCCGGGTCGATGCGTTTTCGGTCGGTAGCGAGAGAATGAGTAGTAACCATTGCATGGTTGTTAAGGTTACTACATGCATTCTGTGCGAGGCTTGCCCCTGATGGAATTCTTTGCGGCAATGAGCGCCAGCGCGGCCCGTTTACGGGCCGGCAGGTTATTTCAGTTTGCTCAGGCCGCGCGCCGCTTGCAGGCAGAGCATCTTGAAGTCGGTATAGGTATGCGGGTCGAGGCCGCATTCGCCGTGGCCGCGATCGGCGTAGATGAGGCCGTAGGGCTTGCCGGCCACATGCAGGCTCATGGCGAAGAAACTGCCGGTGCCGATCATTTCCTGTTGCGCGGGGAGCAACATGGGCCAGAGTTTTTCGCGGTTGCCTTCATTCAGCCAGACACCCTGCATCTTGCCCATGAGTTGGCCGAAAAGGTCGCGGGCGCCGAGGTCGACATTGAAGTGGCGAAGCGGGTCTGCGGCCGGGATGCCGAGGGTGAAGCGGGATTTAACGTGTTTGCCGTCGGGCGTCACCATCGCGAACAGGATGCGACTCAAGCCGAGGCCGCTGTGCAGGCCCTTGAGGATGTGCGCGGACATCTGGTTGAGGTTGAGCGAGCCATCGAGGTGGCCCTCGATACTTTCCAGCGTCTCGCGCAGCACCCGCTTGTCCGGCATCGGACAGACCGTGTGGGCGGGCTCTTCCGCCGGCGTCGCGGGTTTCGTCGCCGGCTTCGCGACGGTGGTGGCCGCTTGCGGGGCCGGTTTTGCCGGGGCTGGCGCGGGCATTTCGTCTTCGTCGTCGGGTTCTGGGGGCCAGTCTCCGGGCTGCATCGGCATCCAGACGCCGGCTCCGGGCGCCGCGATCCACAGAGCGGCGCGCTCGGCGCGCATGGCGTTGCCGTGGGCGGTGGCGATCACGGTTTCCAGCGGCAGATTCTCGATGCCGGCCAGGGCCAGGTAATCGGCGAGCAGGTTTTCATCCCACCACCCCCGCTGGGCACGCTCGGCGATGTTGAGACAGGCCTTGATGATGGTCTGGCGTGACTTGTCCGCCAGCGCGGGATCGAGCAGCGCGCGTTGCGGGTCGGGCACTTTCCAGGCTTCCAGCAGGGGCAGGCGCAGTTCGTCGAGGCTGACGCCGAGGACCTCGCGTTCCGCTTCCGCGGCCGGCATGCGACGGCGCAGCCGGATCATGCGCAGGGCTTCGGCGGGCGCGCGCAGCAGGAGCAGAAATTCCGGGGCGGCGTGGAGGAGGGCGGCAACTTGCACTTCCTCGGCGCGGATGTCGCTGTGCAGCACGGCGAAGTCGCGCGCCTGCCAGGCGGCGTGATGCGCGCGGCGGGCCAGCGCGCGCAGGGCGGCCATGCGTTTGCCGTCGTGGGCGAACTGGCTTTCTTCAAGGATCGGGAACTGGCGGGCGTCATCGAGATAGCGGCCGATGCCCAGCATCATCAAACCGCCTTCCGCCGTGCCGATCTCGCTGCCCATGCGGCTACCGCGCAGGTTCGCGGCATGGATCAGATGCAGGGTGGCGAGCGGATCGGCGAGGATGCTCTGGGCGACTTCGCGCGCGGTGATTTCCTCGGAACGGCGTCGTTGTTGCGCCAGAACCTCGCGGGTATGCGCGAACACCGGCAGGGGGCCGGGCTTCAATCGGTCGAGCCAGTCGTTGAGTGTCATCGCATCCGCCAGATCAGGAGCCGTGCATGGGAAAGGTCATGGAGTTCAACCACTTCGTCCGGTTCGACGCCGGGTATGCCGAAGGTATTGCTGATGAACAGGCTGCCCGGGCGCATTTCCGCGCGCGCCTTCTCCCACAGGCGCGGCATCGGGGCGGGCGAGAGATAGGCGTAAACCACGTCATGGCCGGACAGGTCGCTGTCCCAGAGATTGCCCAGGTCGATCCGTGCGCGTCCCCGTAGGCGCAGACGGGCAATCAGCCAGTTGAGTGGAGCCGCTTCAACACCCCGCAGCGTGGCGTCAGGTCGTAGCGCATTGAGCCGGGCCAGGGGGCCACCCAGGCCGCAGCCCAGGTCCAGCACACGCGCGTTTTCCGGCAGGCGCGCGGCCAGGGCTTCGGCCGCGCGTGGGCTGGAGAGGTAGAGCGGCACCCGGGTGCGAATAACGCCCAGGGAGGTGAGGGCGAGCAGGGCGAATCCGAAGAGGAACCAGACCGGGTCGATCCCGCTTTGCAGCGCAAGCCAGAGCAGGGGTACGAAGACCAGGTTGATGAACTGCCACCAGGTCGGGAGGCCCAGCCAGCGGCTCGACAAGGCGGCTGCCAGGCCGGCCAGGGCGATCCAGAGCGGTAGCGGCAAACCTGTACCGTTTTCCCGAAGGGCGACAGCCGCGGCCGCCACCGCAAGCAGCGCCACGAGTTGCGCGCCCAGGGCGAGCAGGGCGGGGGGCAGGCGTTGCAACATGGGGGTGAACAGGATGTCAGTGTTTGACATTCAGTTTTTCAGCCACCTCCTTGGCCGTCTCCGCCTCGACCTGGCGGGACTCCTTGGTGATGGCGTCTTCCGCTTTCTTGTTCATGACGACGATGGAAATGCGGCGGTTGACCGGCGCGTTCGGGTCTTTCTGGTCAAAAGGAATGGCGGAACCGAGGCCGACCACGCGCAATACCTTGCCGTCTTCCAGTCCACCCACCACCAGCTCGCGCCGCGAGGCATTGGCGCGGTCGGCGGAAAGTTCCCAGTTGCTGTAGCCGCGTTCGCCGCCAGAGTAGCCCACGGCATCGGTATGACCGGAGAGGCTGATGCGATTGGGCACTTCATTCAGGGTTCGGCCGATTTCACGCAGGATGTCGCGGGTATAAGGCTTCATCACCGCGCCGCCGGAGTCGAACATGGGGCGGTTCTTGTCGTCGATGATCTGGATGCGCAGGCCTTCGCTGATGATGTCGATCTTCAACTGCTTCTTGAACTGGGACATCTTGGCATTGCTTTCGATGGCTTTTTCCAGGGTGGCTTTGAGGTTCTCCAGACGCTCGGCCTCCTGCTTCGCAGACTCGCGCGAGGCTTCCAGATTGATGGTCTTCTTGCCTTCCACCTCACCGGCCTTGACCTGCCCGGCGCGGCGGGTGAGATCCTGGCCGCCGCCCTTGATGACACTGGAGGCGTCGCCGGAACCTTCACCGCCGGCCAGGGCGACTTTCAGCGGGGTCTTGAAGTACTGCGCGATGCCCTCCATCTGCGCCTTGGTCGTCGAACCCAGGAGCCACATGAGCAGAAAGAACGCCATCATCGCGGTCACGAAGTCGGCATAGGCGATCTTCCAGGCGCCGCCGGCATGGCCGCCGCCGCTGATTTTCTTGATCCGCTTGATGACAATTGGGCGTTGGGTGTCGTCAGCCATTCTTTTCTCCGTTCACCTATCCAGATCCGCAATCGGAACGCCGAATTCCGGAATCGCCATCACTTGCCTTTCCTTGCCTTGATGTCCTCTTCCATCTCACGGAAGTTCGGACGTTCCGTGGAGAACAGCACCTTGCGACCGAATTCCACGCAGGTTTGCGGCGCGAAGCCGTTGAGTGAGGCAAGCAGGACGACCTTGACCACTTGGTAGACCTTGCCGGCCTCGGTGGCTTTTGCTTCCAGCACGGAGACCAGCGGCGCGAAGAAGCCGTAGGAAATCAGAATACCCAGGAAGGTGCCGACCAAGGCGTGGCCGATCAGGATGCCCAGTTCGGAGGGGGGTAGATGCAACGATTCCATGGTGTGCACCACGCCCATCACCGCCGCGATGATGCCGAAGGCCGGGGTGGCATCGGCCAATTTGGAGACCGCGTGTGAGGGATGCATGGCCTCGTGGTGATGGGTTTCGATCTCGTTGTCCATCAGGGTCTCGATTTCCATCGCATTGAGATTGCCGCCCACCATCATGCGCAGGTAGTCGGTGATGAATTCCACCAGATGGTGGTCGGCGAGGATGGTGGGGTATTTGCTGAAGATCGTGCTTTTCTCGGGCTCCTCGACGTCTCCTTCCAGTGACATCAAACCTTCCTTGCGCACCTTGGCGAGCAGCTCGAACAACAGGCCCAGCACATCCAGGTAATAGGCCTTGGAGAACGCCGACCCCTTGAAGCTGCCTCCCAGCGCGGAAAGGGTATGTTTCAGGCCATGCATCGAGTTGGCGGCGATGAAGGCACCGATCGCGCCGCCCGCGATCATCACCACTTCCAGCGGTTGCCACAGCCCCGCCAAGTGGCCCCCGGCCATCGCATAGCCGCCAAAGATACTGCCCAGGACCACGACATAGCCAATGATGATGAACACGGTCAGGTTCTCCTTTTCAAACTCATGTTTTTTGCAAAATTCGTTTAACCGGGCCGAACGATTTTCGATGCACCGCACAGGGGCCAAAGGCTTCCAGGGCGGCAAGATGCTCCGCCGTGGGGTAGCCGGCATGGCGTTCGAACCCGTATGCCGGGTAGATAACGGCCAGTGCGCGCAAAACTTTATCCCTTTCTGTCTTGGCCAGGATGGATGCCGCGGAAATACAAGGTTCCAGGGCGTCACCCTTGACGATGGCGCGAGCTGGGATGGGCAATGGCGGACAACGGTTGCCGTCGATCAGGGCTTCTTCCGCCGCCGGCACCAGCGCCAGCACTGCGCGGCGCATGGCCAGCATGGAGGCCTGGAGGATGTTGAGGCGGTCGATTTCTTCCTCGTCGGCCGAGGCGATGGCCCAGGCCAGGGCATTGGCCTTGATGGCTTCGGCGAGCACTTCGCGGCGGGCTGCACTGAGTTTCTTGGAGTCTTTCAGCCCGACGATAGGACGCGCGGGATCGAGGATGACCGCAGCGGCATACACCGGCCCGGCGAGCGGGCCGCGCCCGGCTTCGTCAACGCCACAAATAAGGATCATCCGAGATTGTCCATTAGCCATTTATCCACGAAATCGTAGGGTGCGCCGTGCGCACCATTAAGCACATAGGGCGGAAAAGCGAAGCGCCTTCCGCTATTTCACCGCACATTCGGCGGAAGGCGCGATAAAGCCGCTTTTCCGCCCTACGAGTTCTTAACCGTAGGTTGGGCAAAGCGCAGCGTGCCCAACAAACCGCCGCTTCATGCCGGCGCCTTCCGACAATCCTGGCGGAAGGCGCAAATCCTGGCGGAAGGCGCGATAAAGCCGCTTTTCCGCCCTACGAGTTCTGAACCGTAGGTTGGGCAAAGCGCAGCGTGCCCAACAAACTGCCGCTTCCTGCCGGCG
>JAUXXW010000224.1 GCA_030684775.1 Pseudomonadota bacterium | reverse complement strand
CCCGCTTAGCCTGAGCCGGATGTGGTGAGCGCAGCGAACCGCATCGACCCCGCCTCCGCTATTTGATGCGGTTCGCTGCGCTCACCACATCCTACGTCTCTGAAAACGGCAGCCCGTAGCCGCGATGTTGGGCACGCTGCGCTTTGCCCAACCTGCATTTCTGCGCCAGCGGGGGAAGCCTATGGGCAAACGTCCAGTTTGCCGCCCTTGAAGCAGAGTTTTCGCAATTGGCGAGCGGGCGTTCCGGCGACGGGCTTCCTGGTTTTTTTTGCGACCGGAGCCCGCTTGACTGGCGCCGGAGACTCTTCGACACCGGCGGGAACGGTGGGAATTTCGACTGGTGCTACAGGGTTGACCACTGCCGCGGCCGGCGTGATGGCGGGAGTTACGATTGTCGAGACAGGCGCCGCTGGCTGCAAAGGCGTGGCGACCACAGCCGGTTGCTCGACTGGTGCCACAGGCTTGGCCACCGTCGCGGCGGGAACTGCTACTGGCGTAGGCGCCGTTGCCGGCATCGCGGCAGTTTGCGCGGGAGCCGGTACCACTTCGACGGGTTGCGACTTGGCGCCAGGTGGCACTACGGCGGCGGGGCTGGTCGGCGCGGGTTCGCTCCTGACCACCGGCGCCGAAGCAGGCTCCACAGCGGGAGGAATCACCCAGAGCCAGAACGGCGTGGGGAAAGGGATGGCCTGGCCGTTCACCGGCACCGCCCAGACCTGTACCGGCTGCCAGGGCCAGGCGGCGGGCTGCTGGGCGGCGGCGAGGGATGACAGGACGAGCAGCGAGAGTGCGACGGCGGTGCGCTTGAACAAAATAAGCCTCCTGTTATGTCCCCGCATGGGGGTTATGGCCGACGAGATGGAATTCAGGGACTTTGGTGCGCAGGGCGGCAACCACTTCCGACATGAGGCCGGGCCGGTTTTCCAGCGAGACCCAGAGAACGTTGATCTTGAGATTGAGATCGGCGAACACGACTTGGTCCGTATAGCGCGCCAACACTCCGCGAATCAGCAGCACCACGCTTTCCTGTTCGTGCGCGGGACGTCGGTTGAGTCGCGGCGCGAACATCATGAAGTCGTTATACGGGTGGCCGTCCGCGTCGCGCTTGGGCACTCGTTGCCAGAGCGGGCCGCCCCGCGCCCACTGTCCGGCGTCACCGGGCAGAGTCTGGGCGCGGGCCGCCAGTTTCATGGCTATCTGGCCAGTTCTGCGCCGATTTCCGCGAAAGTGCGGGCCACCGCGATGGTTTCCAGACTGGAACCCAATTGCTTACCGATCTGCGACACGGAGAACATGCCGCGCAACATCTGAACCTGATCCGCGACACGGTCGACCACCAGCGCGTGCTGGCGGCCATGGGCGGTCAGCGTGGCGACGATGTCGCCGACACAGGCCTTCTGCACATCTTCCATGCACAGCACTTCCAGGCGCTCGTGCGGGGTCATGATGTCTTTCACCAGCACGTCGGAATGGCGAATACCCTGGTGTTGCACCACCTGCATCGGCTTTTCGCCGGTCAGGTCGGTGGCGGTGATGAGGCCGAGAATATGGTTCAAGTCGTCCACCACCAGCAACATGCGCACGCCCCGGTGGATCATCTTGGCGCGGGCGTCCTCGATGGTCTCCAGCGGGAAGATGGTGTAGGCGGTGACGATCTGGAAATCGGTCATCACCTGCAATGCGGGCTCCTCGGCGTCCACCCGTTCCGGCAACGTCTGGCGCGGCTTGTGGAAGGTGGCCTCTTTCTGCATGGGCGAAGAGGGGATCGGGTTATAGGTTCGGGTCATGGTGTTCTCTCGCAACTTTTCGCTCAGGGCCTGCCGACGCCATGCGCGCGCTGGTTCAGGCAGAAAGGATGGCGTGCATGATGATGGTGGGCATCCGCTGTCAGAAAACGCTCGAGCTCTCCGAGCGCCAGTCGATAAATCTCCTGCTTGAATTCCACCACGGCCTCGGCGGGCGCCCAGTAGTCACTCCAGCGCCAGGCATCGAACTCGGGATGACTGGAAGCACGCAGGCTCACATCGCATTCACGGCCGACCAGACGCAGCAGATACCAGATCTGCTTCTGCCCCCGGTAATGCCCGCGCCACTCGCGTTTCACCCAGTCGCGCGGCACGTCGTAACGCATCCAGTCGCGGGTACGCCCGAGTATGCGCACATGCTCGGGCGCCAGCCCGACTTCTTCCATGAGTTCACGAAACATGGCCTGTTCCGGGCTTTCGCCATGCTTGATACCCCCCTGCGGGAATTGCCAGGAGTTCTGCCGTACACGCTTGCCCCAGAACACTTCGTTGCGGGTATTGCAGATGACGATGCCCACATTCGGCCGGTAACCGTCTTTGTCGATCATGGCGGTCCCCAAAACACATAATTGCCGCGATTTTCCCATTCCGGAAGGGGGTTGGAAAGCCGCGTCACAAAACGAATCCGCGTTCCCCCACCGGGTTCCAGTGCCGCATGCGACTGATGAAGTCCGGGAACTCCAGATTCAGGGCCGCACGCCACTTCTCGGCGGCGCGATCCAGGGATGCGAAACCGACGTTCGGCAACGGTTTCTTGAAGGCGAAAACGATGATGTTCCCCTTCTTTTCCGAGGGCAGTTGCAGGACGTGTTCACCGAAAGCGGCGGCAATGCGTTCGTAGTAGCGCGGGAAATAGTCGTCCGAGCCCCACAAATTGAAGACCGCCACCCCACCCGGCCGCAACATGGCTTTGCAGGCCTGATAGAACTCGTTGCTGGAAAGCGCCTCGACGATGCGCTTGGCGTCGTAGCCATCCACCAGCAGCACATCCTGATTGTTGGCATTGGCATGGACATAAGCGGCGCCGTCGCCAACCCGCACGTCCAGACGTTCGTCGTCGGCCGGCAACAGAAAATAGGCGCGCGCCGCGGCGACCACGTCGGGATTGATCTCCAGGGCGGTGAGCTGGGCCTCCGGCAGATTGCGATGGATGAATTTGGCGATGGAGCCACCGCCCAGACCGACCAGGGCGATGTCCTGTGGATTCGGCTGAAACAGCAGGAACGTCAACATGGCGCGGGTGTACTCCAGTTCCAGCAACCACGGCTCCTTGATGCGCATCGCGCTCTGCACCGCCGGCCCACCCAGGTGGAGATAACGTACCCCATGACGTTCACTGATCTGGACAGGTTCTTGCGCGCCTTTGCGCTGACGGGAAAACAGTCGCATTTGTTACCATTCGGCCTTCTATTTCGGACTTCAAAGCCTACCATGCGCATCTCCCGATTTTTCCTCTCCACAGCCAAGGAAGCCCCCGCCGAGGCGGAACTGCTCAGCCACAAACTCATGCTGCGCGCCGGCCTCATCCGCCGCCTCGGTTCCGGCCTCTATACCTGGATGCCGTTGGGTCTGCGGGTGCTGCGCAAAGTGGAAGCCATCGTGCGCGAGGAGATGAATCAGGCCGGCGCGCTGGAATTGTTGATGCCCGCCGTGCAGCCGGCCGAGTTGTGGCAGGAAACCGGGCGCTGGGCGGTGTTCGGGCCGCAGATGCTGAAGATCAAGGACCGCCACCAGCGCGATTTCTGCTTCGGCCCCACCCACGAGGAAGTCATCACCGACATCGCCCGCAAGGAAATCCGCTCCTACCGCCAGTTGCCGGTCAGCTTCTATCAGGTGCAGACCAAGTTCCGCGACGAGATTCGCCCGCGTTTCGGCGTCATGCGCGCGCGCGAATTTCTGATGAAGGACGCCTACTCTTTCCACCCTGGCGAAGACAGCCTGGATGAGACCTACAAGGTCATGTACGCCACCTACTCGCGCATCTTCACCCGCCTGGGATTGAAGTTCCGCGCCGTGGCGGCGGATACCGGCGCCATCGGCGGCTCCGGCTCGCACGAATTCCACGTCCTGGCCGACTCCGGCGAAGACGCCATCGCCTTCTGCCCGGACTCCGACTACGCCGCCAACGTGGAAATGGCCGAGGCGCTGCCGCCCGCCGCCGCCCGGCCGGCCGCGACCGAGACCCTACGCGACGTCGATACCCCCAAGCAGACCACCTGCGAGGACGTCGCCGCGCTGCTCGGCATTCCCCTGCAACAGACCGTCAAGCTCATCGCCGTGATGGCCGAGGACAAGCTCACGGTGCTGTTGATCCGGGGCGATCACACCCTCAACGAGGTCAAGACCGGCAAGCTCGCCGGCCTGGCCGATTTTCGCTTCGCCACGGAAGCGGAAATCCGCGCCACCTTCGCCTGCCCACCCGGCTTCCTTGGGCCCATCGGCCTCGACCGCGCCAAGATTCGCGTCATCGCCGACCGCACCGTGGCCGCCATGGCGGACTTCGTCTGCGGCACCAACAAGCCCAAATTCCACACCGCCGGCGTCAACTGGGGCCGTGACCTGCCCGAGCCCGACCTGGTCGCCGACATCCGAAATGTCGTCGCGGGTGACGTCAGTCCCGACACCAAGGGCACGCTGGAAATCTGCCGTGGCATCGAGGTCGGCCACATATTCAAACTCGGCACCAAGTATTCGCAGGCGCTCGACGCCAAATACCTGGACGAAAACGGCAAATCGCAGGTGCTGACCATGGGCTGCTACGGCATCGGCGTCTCCCGCATCGTCGGCGCCGCCATCGAGCAAGGCAACGACGAACGCGGCATCCTGTTCCCGCAATCCATCGCCCCGTTCGAACTCGCCATCGTCCCGCTCGGCCTCAAGCGCAGCGACGCGGTGAGAGAAGCGGCGGAGGCGCTCTATACTGAAATGGCTGCGGCCGGCATTGACGTGGTGCTGGATGATCGCGATGAGCGCCCCGGCGTGATGTTCGCGGACATGGAACTGATCGGTGTGCCGCACCGCGTGGTGGTCAGCGAGCGTGGTTTGAAGGAAGGCATGCTGGAATATCAAAGCCGCCGTGATTCCGCCGGCACGAAGATTGCTCAGATAGATGCAGCCAAGTTCATTGAGGAGCAGGTCAAAGGATGTCGAAACACGGATTGAAAGCAAGTCTGGCGCTAGTGGCCTTCCTGGCCGGTGGCGCTTGGGCGGGTGGGCAGAAATACGAGCCCATGTCCGCCAGCGTGCGTTCGCAGCTCTCCAAGGCGGTGTCCGATACCGCGGTGGAGAGCGCCGCCTTCGCCGAGTCGCCTTATGTCCAGGCCTGGCTGGCGGAAATGTCCAAGCGCCTGAAACGCCGTATCCCGGACGCGGAATTCCGTGAGGACTTCCTCAACACCCTGCATTACGAGGCCACCCGCGCCGGCCTCGACCCCGAGTTGATGCTGGGCCTGATCGAAGTGGAAAGCGGCTTCAAGAAATATGCGGTGTCCGTGGTCGGCGCGCGCGGCTTCACCCAGGTCATGCCGTTCTGGGTCAAAACCATCGGCACCCGCGAGCACAACCTGTTCCACCTGCGCACCAACCTGCGCTACGGCGCCAACATCCTGCGCCACTATCTCGATATCGAACGCGGCGACCTGTTCCGTGCCCTCGGCCGCTACAACGGCAGCCTCGGCAAAGCGGAATACCCCAACATGGTGCGCGCCGCCTGGCGCAACCACTGGACTTTCGGCGTCGACCCGAAAACCTTCCGGCCGGCCAGACAGGTGCGGTCGCGGCAAGAGCAACCCGGCTCGTAAATCCCCCATGTAGCGCCGGCATCCTTGCCGGCGTTACAGGCACGCAATCCGCCTTGGCGTGCCGGCTTCCTACTTCTCCAGTTTCATCCAGCGGCGCAGCCACTGGTCGGCGCGCTGGCGGGCGTGGCGGGTGGCGATCTTTTCCTCGGGGGTCTGGTCGGCGCGGAAATCGAAGGCGCGCCGCGCCAGCGGGTAGACCTGGTACTCGACCGGCACGCCGCGTTCCCACAGCGCATAGAAGGCGCGGCCGCCGTTGATGCGGCGCAACTCGAAATCGGCCTCACCGATCAGGAACAGCATGGGCGTGGTGATCTGCATGACCTCGGGCGCCACCCGGAACAACTGGTCCGGCTCCGGCGCGTTGGGGTTCTGCATGTGGCCGTAGTAGCTGACGATGGCGGCGATGTCCTTGCCGCGCTTCGCCGCCAGACGGATCGCGTAATACGGCCCGCGCGACAGGGCGACGATACCCACCGGCTGTTTCGCGGCATCGGGCAGGGCCATCAAATAATTCAGCGCCATTTCGACATCTTTCTCGGTGCCGGGATCGTGTTCCGCCGGCCAGCGTTCGATCATCCGGCCGCTCAGCCAGTCCGGCGCCACCACCAGATAGCCCTGGCCCGCCAGTTCCATGATGTGGCGGCGCTCGTTCTCGTCGTAACCACGCTTGGCGTGGATGAACAACACCGGCGGAAACGGCCCCTTGCCCGCCGGCACCGCCACTTCCATCGGAATGTCGATATCGCCGGAACGCAGGGTGACCTTGCGGATGTCGATATCGTCAGCCCAGGCCGGCGCCGCCAGCAAAATCAGAACCAGAAAAAACGTGCGCATACTGTCTCCTCGTAATCGGATGCTCGTCGCGGCAAGCCTAACACGAGCCAAATTCGGCGCTGCCCACCCTCCCGTCGCCACCACGAACCAGGCATTACGGTACGCGACTTGACTTACGCACATGGACCACAATACTCGACGATATTCCTCCAGCTTTTCCACCGGAGGCGTTTCATCAACCAGCCCGAAAGGAGCGCGACCATGTCAACTTCAACCGTATGCCCGGCCAGCGAACATATGCACCTGCCCTGTCTGAACCGGGTTACATGGCGACAACCGCTGGTCTGGCTCGGATCAGGCTGGGAAGACTTCAAGGGCAGTTGGACGCATTCACTGGCCTACGGCGCCCTCTTTGCGCTGCTGGGTTTCGGCCTGGTGAGCCTCACCTGGTCACACAATTACCTGGCGGCGACGTTGACCAGCGGCTTCCTGCTGGTTGCGCCCTTCCTGGCGCTGGTCTTTTATGACCTCTCCCGCCGCCGCGAACAGTCCGATGCGGCGGCATTCGTGTCGATCCGTGAAAACCTGTCCTCGATCGGCCTGTTCGCCCTGCTACTGGCCTTCACCTTCAGCGTCTGGGAACGGCTGTCTGCGATTCTGCTGGGTGCCCACCTGGGCGCCAGCCCGGTTCCCGAGGCCAGCCTGACCTGGCTGTTCTCTCTGGAGAACCTCGAATTCGTGATCCCGTTCATCCTCGTCGGCGGCGTCATGGCGGCCGTAATTTTTTCCATCAGTGTGGTGTCCCTGCCGATGCTGATGGACCGCCGCGTGGACATCGTCACCGCCGTGATGACCAGCCTCTGGGTAGTACGCGAAAACCCACTGGCCATGCTGGTCTGGGCGACCACCATCGCCGTGCTGACCGGCATCGGCATCGCCACCTCGTTCATCGGCCTGGCCGTGATTTTCCCGGTACTGGGGCACGCCACCTGGCACGCCTACCGGGAATTGGTGCAACCCTGACCACACCTGTGACATGGATTCCCCCCTTTATCAAAGGGGGGCCAGGGGGGATTTGCGGACGCTCAGACACCCACCACCGGCGGCGAAATCCCTGATGAAGCCCCTACCCTTCGGTGCCTCAATCCCCCTTTGAAAAAGGGGGAGGCCAACCCCCGGAACCGTAGCCGGGCTGTCGGCACCGCGCGGTAAATCCCCCTTTTTATCAAAGGGGGGAAGCCACACACTCAGTCGTAACGAATCAGTTCCGGCGCAAAACTGGGTGTGCGGCCGGCCAACAGGTCGGTGAGGAATTTCCAGAGGGTGTCGGCGGAGGGGGGGCAACCGGGGAGGAAGTAGTCGACCTTCACCACTTCGTGCAGCGGGTGCACTTTGTCCAGCGGCAGGGGCAATTCCGGGTCGTTGGGGATACCGCCGTGTTCGAGGCTGACTTCGGTGACGTAGACCTCTTGCAGGCAGTCGGCCAGGCTCAGGTGGTTGCGCTGCGCCGGCAGGCCGCCGGTGACGGCGCAGGCGCCGACGGCGACCAGGATCTTGCAGTTCTTGCGGAACTCGCGCAGGACGTGGACGTTCTCGGCGTTGCAGATGCCGCCTTCCACCAGGCCGATGTCGCAGGGGCCGCAGTGCTTGATGTCGGTGAGCGGCGAGCGGTCGAACTCGACGTGTTCGAGCAGGGTGAACAGGCGTTCGTCGATGTCCAGCAAGGACATGTGGCAGCCGAAGCAACCGGCCAGCGAGGTGGTGGCGACCCGGATTTTCTGACTCATGATGTGCCCTCGCAGGCTGCGCAACCGCCAACGGCGGCTTGACGCGGTGCGTCATCGAGCGCCTGGGCGCTGATCGGACGCTGGTCGTAGCGGCGTTGGCCGATGGGAACGGCGAAGCCGACCCGTTTTTTCAGGATCACCCCCACCGGGCAGACGTCCACCGCCTTGTCGCCGAGCGCGACGTCGGTATCGGCCAGCTTGCCGGAAGCGGCGTTGACGATCAGGTGCTTGTCGAGGCCGCGCCCGGAGAGCGCGAACACGCACTTGTTGTCGACCTCGCAGGAGGCGCGCACGCACAGTTCGCAGAGGATGCAGCGGTTGAAATCGAGCAGGAACTCCGGGTGCGAGGCGTCCACCGGGCGATCCGGGTAGAAATGGCGGAAGCCCGCCGTCATCACCCCGAGGTCGGAGCCCAAAGCCTGCAAGGTGCAATTGCCGCTCTTCTCGCAGGAGGGGCAGAAGTGGTTGCCCTCGGCGAACAGCATCTGCACCAGGGTGCGGCGCAGTTCGTTCATTTCCTCGGTTTCGCTTTCCACGTTCAGCCCGGCCTGCGCCGGCAGGGTGCAGGAGGCCGCGTATCGGTTGCCAAACCCGCCATTGGCCTTCACCGTGCAAACCTTGCAACTGCCGTGCGGCTTGAATTCCGGGTGATAACACAGGTGCGGGATGTAGCGGCCGGCGGCGAGGGCCGCTTGCAGAACGCTCTGGCCGGGGGCGAAGGACACGTCCTCGCCGTCGAGTTGGAAGGTATCAGTCATGGCGGCTCCCTTCGTAGGATGTGGTGAGCTTGCGAACCGCATCACCCACGCTCGATGCGGTTCGTACCTCACCACATCCTACCTGGCGGTTGGCGGGGTTCATGCGTCCTCCGTGGAGAGGTGCGCCCCGGCGTCGTCGCGGCCGGTCATGCGGCGGGCGGCGGCGAGCGCGCCGTCGAGGTCGAAGGCGGGTTCGAAATCCTGCGATTTCAACCGCCGCTCGTAGCTGGGGCGGAAGCGTTTCAGCGTATCCAGGGTGGGATTGCAGGCGGTGTGGCCGAGGCCGCAATGCGCCGACTGGTTGAGCACGCGATCGAGTTTCTCGATTTCGGCCAGGTCGTAGAGGGTGCCGTGGCCCTCCGCGATCTTGTCCATCGTGGTGCGCAGCATGGCGGTGCCGACCCGGCAGGGGGTGCAGAAACCGCAGCTCTCGTGGGCGAAGAAGTGGGCGAAATTGCGCGCCACCTCGAACATGTCGCGGGAAGCGTCGAACACCATGAAGGCGCCGGCGGTGGCGAGATCCTCGAAGGCGATGCGGCGGTCGAATTCGTCGACCGCGATGCACACGCCGGAGGGGCCGCTGATCTGCACCGCGAGGGTATTTGCGGCGCCACAGTCTTCCAGCACCTGCCTCACCGTCACACCGAACGGATATTCGTAGATGCCGGGCCGGGCGCAGTCGCCGGACACCGACAGCACCTTGGTGCCGGCCGATTTGGTGGTGCCGATACTCCGGTACCAATCGCCACCCTGCGCCGAGACCAGCGCGGCGGCACAGAAGGTCTCGACGTTGTTCACCGTGGTCGGGCGTTGCAGGTAGCCGTGGGTGACCGGGTAAGGCGGCCGATTGCGTGGAATGCCGCGCTTGCCTTCCAGCGATTCGATCAACGCCGATTCCTCGCCGCAGACATAGGCGCCGGCGCCAAGGTGGATTTCGATGTCGAAGTCGAAGCCGGCCTGGCCGAGGATGCCCTTGCCCAGCAGATTGGCCGCGCGCCGCCGCGCCAGGACTTCATTCAGCGGGTCCAGCAGATGGCGGTATTCGCCGCGCAGGTAAAGAAAGCCCTTGGTTTTTCCAGCACTCGCGCCGATGGCATAAGCGCACACCGTCATGCCCTCGAACACCAGGTCGGCCTGGGCGGTGAGCAGCACGCGGTCCTTGAAAGTGCCCGGCTCGCCCTCATCGGCGTTGCACACCACGTAGCGGAGTGGGCCGCGCGCGTTGCGACAGGCCTCCCACTTCAGGCCGGTGGTGAAGCCGGCGCCGCCGCGTCCACGCAGGTTGGATTTCTTGATTTCTTCCAGGGTGGTCAGCGCCCCCTGTTCGGCGGTGGGTATCCCCTCGCGCCAGGAACGGGCGTTGGCGGCCGCCTCGATGGCGCCACCGCGCGAAAGCGCCGCGCGCAGCGCGTCACCCGGTTGCAGTTCATGGCCGAGCAGGATGTCGGCGCGGCGGATGTTGTCTTCCACCGCGAACAGTTCACCCGGCCATTGCGCGACCGGGGTTTGCGCGAGGATCAGTTCCGCGATCTGGTCGAGCCGCGCGGCGTCGAGTCGGGGAATCGCCCAGCCGTTGACCAATAAAGCCGGGCCCTGGTCGCACAGGCCGGTGCAGGAAGTCGTGTCGATGCTGACCAGGCCATCCTCGGAAAGGTGGCCGCGTTCCACCCACAGTTTCTCGCACAGGGCGGCCAGCAAGGCCTGGTTGCCCAGCATGCGGTCGGTGATGTTGTCGGAGAACAGCAGGCGATAGCGGCAGGCCGCGTTGGTGTGGAGAAAGCTGTAGAACCCCGCCACCCCCTCCACCCGCGCGCGCGGCAGGTTGAGCTGATCGGCGACGTAATCGATGCTTTCCGGCGAGATCCAGGAAAGCGCTTCCTGCACTTCACGCAACACCTGCAACAACCGCGTTGGGTCGTCGTGGTGCCGCGCCAGGATGGATTGCAACTCGTGCGTCATCTTTCCCTCCATTTCCGCAGCACGCAGCCTAGCGCATTACGGGGGCGGGTAGGCTACGGCTTAATCGGCTGTCGGACCTCGGACGCCACTTCACACTTGTCGGAATTTTTTACACTTAACAAATGAAACTAACAATAAATATGAACAACCCTTTAGATATCAATACCTTGAGATTTTGGCATAAACCTTGCTAAGGAAATCACCTAGGCAATATGGCGTGAGTCTTTCTGCCTAATTCATAAACCCCATTACATACCGGAGAACACAATCATGAAACTCGTAACAGCAATGGCGGCGTTGGCGTTCACGATGGCGCCACCCGCTCACGCCCTGGTATTCAACCAAACCACTTCCACCCCGGTCATTGATGGAACCGTCAGCGCCGGGGAATGGAACCAGGCGGACTCCGCACCAGATCAGGGAGGGCTCGCCGGATCGATGTACGCGATGTGGCGCTCGAACTGGCTCACCTATACCGGAACATTCCAGTTTCTACTGCACAATATTGAGCAGAATCCAAACCCTTATGACGCGGCCTACAACGTATTCGACATCTACAAACCGGGAGAGAGCACGAATCCATATCTGCAGGTCTGGGTATTCAACAGTGTCGATGAGACCAACGTTACCAATGACACTACATGGACCGCTGCATCAGGCCTCACGGCGCTAACAGGGATAACTAGCATTGTTGACACCGGATTCGGGGTCTGGAATTTCGAGCTGAATGAGTTTCGTCAATATGTATCGGGTCCCGGACCTCAGGGTGGTTCGTACGACTGGGACTTGTTCTGGGGCGTATACGCGGCGGGAGGCTATGACAACTCTGCGTATGCAGAAGGATTGGCAGGCTCGGTGAACAATAACAACCAACTCTTCGAGGTTGTCTATCGGTCCAGTCTGACGGAAACAGTGATTAATCCTGGCGATCAGACGATACTCCCGGGGTCAGTGCGGCGCAGCATCAAAGATCCCGACGATTCTCCTTTCCTGCCACCGGTAGTCTATTGGGAAGGAACAATTCCCGAGCCAGGTTCCTTGCTGCTATTCGGCATTGGTGCAGCCGGCTTGGCCGGAATACGCCGCCGCAAGACCGCCTGATCGCGCGTAGCGTCCTCGCAGCCCCGTCTGATCGCCGGACGGGGCTTTTTCTTTTCCTCCGCATGGAGCGCGGGGTGCTATTGCTCGTAGGTATCCGCTCGCGGGGCGAACAACGCTGTGAGGCATCCATGGCCAACGGGTTACATGAAGTCGCGACGGGCCGATAATCGGCCGCCCCAAGACCATCTTATTCCGCACGCCATGATCGACTTCGACAGCAAAGCCCGCCTCTGGGACGGCAACCCGCTATTCCAGGCCCGCGCCGACAAGATCGCCGCCGCCATCCGCGCCGCCATCCCCTTGAACAAGAACATGCGCGCGCTGGATTACGGCTGCGGCACCGGCATGTTGAGCTTCCCGCTGCAAGACGCGCTCGGCCACATCACCCTCAAGGACAACTCCGCCGGCATGCTGGAAGTGCTGCGCGAGAAAATCGCCGCGCGGGGCGTGAGCAACATGACCGCGCGCCAGGCCGACCTCTCCAGCCAGCCGCTTTCCCTCACCCCTAGCCCCTCTGATGAAGCCCCTACCCTCCGGTATCCCGAAGGGCGAGGGGAACGTCAAGCGTCGCTCGGCGACGGAGACAAGATCGAACGCTATGACCTGATCTACAACTCGATGGTGCTGCACCACATCCCGGACACCGCCGGCATCCTCGCCACCTTCCATGCCCTGTTGAACCCCGGCGGCTGGCTCTGCGTGGCCGACCTCGACCAGGAAGACGGCAGCTTCCACGGCATCGAAATCGACGTGCACCACGGTTTCACCCGCGAAACCCTGCGGCAACAAGCCGAAGCCGCCGGTTTCGGCGGCATTCGTTTCGAAACGGTGTTCGAAATCGTCAAGGAACAAGCAAGTGGAACCCGCGCCTACCCGGTGTTTCTCATGGTCGCGCGCAAACATTGAACAGGAATCGCAGATGAACCTAGAAACCTCAGTTGACCGCTCCTTAGCCCTCGTGAGGCCGCATGAATGCTGACGTTAGCGCCTTCGATGACGCTCACCAATCGGGTGACGCCGCTACGCACCCGATTGCACGGTTTTCGAGCCGCCTGGCTGCGTTGCTCCTGATGAAACTACTAAGCGAAGGACTAAGCCGCCAGAAGACGGCGGCCAAGTCCCTGCTTATCCTTGCGGGCC
>JAUXXW010000222.1 GCA_030684775.1 Pseudomonadota bacterium | reverse complement strand
TGGTGGGCCTTCCCGCCACCCGTTTGTTGCCGGAATGGACGCGCCTCGCGCCATCCGAAGGCGACGACAAGGTCCAGGCGGAAACCACGGCGCTGCGTCATAACGGGCGCAGTTTTCCCGCCGACCTCACCCTCTCCCGCTTCACCCTCTACGGCATGCCCTACCGGATTGCCGTCGCGCGCGACATCAGTGAGCGCAAACAGGCTGAACTCCACCTGAAAAGCACCACCTCGCGCCTGTCCGCCCTGATCGAAAATCTCCAGGCCGGCATCCTGGTGGAAGACGAGGAACGCCGCATCGTCCTGATCAACCGGGCGCTGTGTCGTCTGTTCGCCATTCAGACACCGCCCGAAAACATGCTCGGCCAGGATTGTCGACCGATCACGGAGGCCATGCAGACCCTGTTTGCCGACCTGGAAGGTTTCAGCTCACGCATCGACGACATCCTCGCCGCGCGCCAGGCGGTGGTCGGTGAAGAACTGCAACTGGCCGACGGACGCGTGCTGGAGCGCGACTTCGTGCCGATCCGGGTGGCTGGCGCCGACTATGGCCACCTCTGGCAATACCGCGACATCACGCCGCGCAAGCAGGCCGAGAAATCCATGCGCGACGCGCGCGACGTGGCCGAGAACGCCAACCGCATGAAGAGTGAATTTCTCGCCAACATGAGCCACGAAATCCGCACCCCGATGAACGGCGTCATCGGCATGACCGAACTGGCCCTGGATACCGACCTCAACCCGGAACAGCGCGAATACCTGGAGTTGGTCAATTCCTCGGCCAACCACCTCCTCGGCATCATCAACGACATCCTCGACTTCTCGAAAATCGAAGCCGGCAAGCTCTCCATCTCGCACGAAGCCTTCTCCCTGCGCCCCATGCTGGAAGAAACCCTGCGCGGCATGGAAATCCGCGCCAGGGAGAAAAACCTGACGCTCACCCTGGAGATGGCCGACGGCCTGCCCACGCACATCGCCGCCGACCCAGGGCGGGTCCGCCAGGTGTTGGTCAACCTGCTCGGCAATGCCATCAAGTTCACCGATGCGGGCGACATCGGTTTGAGTGTGGACCGTGTGGGCTGCGAACAGCCGGATTGCCTGCACCTGTGCGTGGCGGACGAGGGCATCGGCATCGCCCAGGAAAAGCTGGGAAGCATTTTCGACGCCTTCACCCAGGCGGATGGTTCGATAACCCGAAAATACGGCGGCACCGGCCTCGGCCTCACCATCTCCAGCAAGCTGGTCGGCCTCATGGGTGGACGTATCTGGGTGGAAAGCGAGCTTGGCCAGGGCACCCGCTTCCACTTCCTGCTGCCCTGCACCCGGCTCGACCCTATGGAAGACGATGCCGAAGCCGTTGCCGGCGAAGAAGACATCGCCATTACCGGCCTCAACATCCTGCTCGCGGAAGACAACCCGGTGAACCGCAAACTGGCCACGACCTTGCTGGAGAAACTCGGCCACCGCGTGCGCATCGCGGAAGACGGCGAACAGGCGGTGGCCGCGTTCGCCCCTCGCCGTTTCGACCTGATCCTGATGGACATGATGATGCCCGGCATGGACGGCATGAGCGCCATCGCCCGCATCCACGAATTGGAAGCCTCGAATGCCCAGGGTGGCCCGCGCACCCCCATCATCGCGGTCACCGCGCACGCCATGCGCGGCGACATGGAGCGCTTCCTGGAAGGCGGCGCCGACGGCTACGTCGCCAAACCGATCCGCTTCGACGAACTGAAGCGGGAAATCACACGGGTCATCATGGAAACGTAAAAATCCGGGAACGTAGGTTGGGCAAAGCGAAGCGTGCCCAACATGCAACGGTCATCCGTTGGGCACGCTTCGCTTTGCCCAACCTACAAAGCTGCATATGCCCTTACGGAGCCGCAACATGAAAGGCATGATCTTCACGGAATTCATGGAAATGGTGGAAGCCACCTGGTCGCTGGACATGGTGGATACCCTCATCACCCGCTCACAAGTGCCTTCCGGCGGCGCCTATACCTCGGTGGGCACTTATCCGCATGAGGAAATCATCGCCCTGGTCACCGCGCTTTCACGGGAAACCGAAACACCGGTCTCCGCACTGGTCCGCGGTTTCGGCAAACACCTGTTCGGCCGTTTCGCCCTCGCCTACCCGCGCTTTTTCGTGGGCGACAGCGACTGTTTCCGGTTTCTCTCCGGCATCGAAAACGTGATTCACGCCGATGTCCGCAAGCTCTACCCGGACGCGGAGCTCCCCACCTTCGAAGTGGAGCAGGCCCCCGGCGGCCTCACCCTCACCTATTTTTCGGATCACCCTTTTGCCGACCTCGCGCACGGTCTCATCGAAGGCTGCATCGCGCACTTCGGAGAAACCATCGAGGTGCGGCGCGAAGCCGCCGACCTGCCTGGGGCACAAGCCCGCTTCACTCTCACGCGCAAGGACTGAGCCATGAGCGATTCCGTCTGGCAACCGCGCTTCGAGCGCGAGCGCACCGCCCGCAAACAGGCCGAGCGCATCCTCGAAGAAAAGTCCCTTGAGCTGTACCAGAGCAACCAGAGCCTGCGCCGACTGGCATCGGAACTGGACGTGATGATCCGCCAGCGAACCAACGAACTCTCCCGCGCGCTGGCCGAAGCGGAACAGCAAAAAAAGGAACTCGCCGAGCTCAATCAAAAGCTCCAGGCACAGCATGCCGAACTGGCTCAGGCGCGCCGCGCCGCCGAGGCCGCCAACCGCCTGAAAAGCGAATTTCTCGCCAACATGAGCCATGAAATCCGCACCCCCATGAACGGCATCATCGGCATGGCGGATCTGGCCCTGGAAACCGACCTCAGCCGCGAACAACGCGAATACCTCAACCTGGTCAAAAACTCCGCCGACCACCTGCTCATCGTCATCAACGACATCCTCGACTTCTCCAAAATCGAAGCCGGCAAGCTCGACATCCAGGAAATCCCCTTCGACCTCATCGACCTGATCGGTGAAACCCTCAAATCGCTCGCCCCGCGCGCCGTCCTGAAAGACCTGGAACTCGGCTACGACCTCGGCGAAGCCACCCCCCGTTTCGTCATCGGCGACCCCGCACGCCTGAAACAGATATTGATCAACCTGCTCGGCAACGCCATCAAATTCACCGAGCGGGGCGAAATCGGCCTCACCTTGCTCAACTGCGCGAAGACGGAGGAACGAGAGGGGCTTTGTCTCGAATTCCGCATCCACGACACCGGCATCGGCATCGCCCCGGAACAACAGGCCGACATCTTCTCCGCCTTTTCCCAGGCGGATGGCCAGGTAACGCGCAAATACGGCGGCACCGGCCTGGGGCTCACCATCACCAAACAACTCGTGGAAATGATGGGCGGGTCGATCCGCGTGGAAAGCATCATCGGCCAGGGCTCCCGTTTCATCTTCCATATCTGGCTGCAAGCCGCCGAAGAACCGGAAGAAATCGCCCACCAGGAATCGCTACTCCAGAAGGCGCGCGTCCTCGCGGTGGATGACCACCCCACCAACCTGCGCGTCATGAGCCTCATGCTCAAGCGCCTGCATGTCCGCTTCGACCTGGCCCGCGATGGCGCCGAAGCCATGCTCAAGCTTGAGCAGGCTCATGGCCGGGGCGACCCATACCGGCTCGTCCTGCTCGATGCCCGCATGCCCGGCATGGACGGCTTCGCAGTCGCCCAGGCGGTGCGCGACAGCCCCCATCACGCCGGCACCAGCCTGCTCATGCTCACCTCCGCCGGGCTGCGCGGCGATGCCACCCGCTGCAAGGAACTCGGCCTCAACGCCTATCTGACCAAACCCATTGCCCTCGGTGAACTGAGGGCGGCCATGGAAGCCACTCTTGGCCAAAACGACGGCAGCCGCCTGATCACCCGCCACAGCCTGCGCGAAGAACGCCGTAAATACGCCATCCTGCTCGCCGAAGACAACCCGGTGAACCAGAAGCTGGCGATCAAACTATTGGAAAAGCGGGGACACACCGTCAGCGTCGCCGACAACGGCCGCCTCGCATTGGAAGCCTGGCGCCGCGGCGGCCACGACCTGGTGCTGATGGACATGATGATGCCGGAGATGGATGGCCTCGAAGCCACTCGCCGCATCCGCGAAGAAGAACAGGCTCGCGGCAAACCCCACAAGCGCATCGCCATCGTCGCCATGACCGCCAACGCCATGCAGGGCGACCGCGAGCGCTGTCTGGAAGCCGGCATGGACGGCTACGTCTCGAAACCGGTCAAACCCGAAGTCCTGTTCCAGGAAATAGAGCGCGTGCTCGGCGCGCAAGCCGGCACGGCAAGCTGCGCCGCCCCCCCGGCCTCCGCCCGACAAGCCGAAGAACTGCCGATCTACGACCGCGCCGACGCGCTCTCACGCATCGCCGACGACGAAGAACTGCTCGCCATGCTGATCGACCTGTTCCTCGCCGATGCCGCCAACTACCTGAACGAAATCGACACCGCCCTGCGAACCAACGATTGGCCGCTCCTCACCCGCGCGGCACATACCCTGAAAGGTGTCCTCGCCACCTTCTCCGCGTGTCGTGGCGAAGCCAGTGCCCGCCTGCTCGAAATCGCCGCCAAAGCCGAAGACGCCGCGGAATGCAACAAACTGGCCGCGCAAACCAGAATCGATGTCGAAGCCTTTCTGAAAGTCGTCAGGTAAAGCCCTGTAGCGCCGGCACCCCTGCCGGCTCGCTATAGGCAAAAAGTTGCCGGCAAGGATGCCGGCGCTACAACACCCCCCACTCCGAAAACAGGTATCTACGCCGTGCGCGGCTATGGCAATTTCTGCCAATTCGCGCCGAGCCCGCTGCCAGCAAGGCTTCCGGCATGGCTCACCTGGTGAGCCACTAGGTATGGCACGATGGCAGCAATCGACGCGCAAACCGATCAGAAATCAGATAAAAAGCCAAAGACTAGAAAAAACCATTACGACCACTCACAGGGGGAAACACCAATGGGCATGTTTGACACCTTCCACATCCACCACCAGTCGCGTGAACTGGCGGTGCAAAGCAAACAGTTCGCCAACGTCCTGAACTACAACCTACTAAGCGACTTCGTCGCCCGAGACGAAACCGAAGCCTTCCAGCGCCACGCCCATGCGCACTATCAAACCCTGACAGCACAAAAACGCGCCCTGAACCGAACCAGCCGGCTGCTGCATGACCACGTCGAATGGCAAGAACGCGAAGCCAAGGAGGAAGCGGACACCCGCAGGTTCGGCTTCATGCGCCATGACTTCGGCAAAGAAACCTGGGACAAGGCCATCGCCCGCTTGCTGCTGGAATTGCCGGAATATCGCGAGCATGTCCCGGCTTGCTATGCGGTGGGGGCGGAATTGGAAGCGGTGAATCCGGGGAGTGGAGAGAAGGCATGAAAGACCAGTACCGCCCCGTCTACGCACATACACCGCCTAAAGGTTCTACCCAGTGGCACTTGCTTGACGAGCATTTGCTTCAAGTTGCCAGTAGAGCCAGCAATTTCGCCAAAGTGTTCAATGCCTCCGAAATTGCTTATCTCCTGGGGCTTTGGCATGACCTGGGCAAGCTGAACCCAGAATTCCAGAACTATCTCATCGCCCAGTATGAAGGTCGACAGCATCCCTCCATCCCGCACGCAATCTGGGGTGCGGCTTTGGCATACCGGCTATTCAGCCAAGGACGTTGGCAGGAAATCGCCTTACCGATTCTTGGTCATCACGCAGGCTTGCATGACATGGGAGACGCCAGCGCCAAACTGTGCCAGTTCCTTCAGCAGCAGCCCAATTGCCTCCTGACCATAAAAGAGGCGTTGAAGAATCTGAATGCGTCAGCTCCCAACTTCAAGCTTTCAGTCCTGGCGCCACACCAGCGTGAATTTTTCATCCGCATGACTTTCTCCGCCCTGGTTGACGCCGATTACCTGGACACGGAATCCCATTTCAATCCAGTCCAAGCGGAACGACGGGCCCAATACCCATCACTGGAGACTCTTTGGGAGAAGCTGCAAACCGCTCAGCAGGGCATCATCAATGACACCACCCCGGTCAATCGCATCCGCCGGGAGGTCTACGAAGCCTGCCTCCAATCCGCCCCTTTGCCTCCTGGGCTTTTTCGGCTCACCGTCCCGACGGGCGGCGGCAAGACGCGTAGCGGTTTGGCTTTCGCTTTACGACACGCTCTTGAAAACACTCTGAGGCGTGTCGTTGTCGCCATCCCCTACACCAGCATTACCACCCAGACAGCCCAGACCTACCGGGACATCCTGGGCAAGGATGCCCTGCTGGAGCATCACTCCGCCGTTCCTTTACCGGACGACACCAGCGACCGGCAGGACACGGACTACATGCGGCGGAAACTGGCCAGCGAGAACTGGGACGCTCACTTGATCGTCACCACCACGGTTCAACTCTTCGAGAGTCTCTTCGCCAACCATCCCGGCAAGGTGCGCAAACTGCATCGCTTGGCACGCGCCGTCATCATCCTTGATGAAGTGCAAACCCTGCCACCGGAATTGCTCGCGTCAACCCTGGACGTTTTGAAATTGCTGGCCACCCCTGTCGAGGCCGGTGGCTATGGGGCAACCGTGGTGCTCTGCACCGCCACCCAGCCGGCCTTCGAAGACAGCCGCTGGCTGGAGGCCTTTCAGGGAACCGTGATACAGGAAATCGTCCCGGACTATCGCCGCCATTTTGCTGAACTGGAGCAGCTTGGGCGGGTGTCCTATTCCCGTCGCCCTGACAAAATGGAATGGCATGAACTGGCTGAGGAAATCCGCCAACGTGAACAGATTCTTGTCGTGCTCAACACACGCAAAAACGCCCTGGCCTTGTTGGATGCCCTCGGCAAAGCACCCGATGTTTTCCATCTCTCAACCTTGCTTTGTGGCGCTCACCGACAAAACATTCTGGTGAAAGTTAAGGCCCGGCTTGATTTGAATAACCCTCAGCCGGTTCGACTCATCAGCACCCAAGTCGTGGAAGCGGGCGTGGACCTGGATTTCCCCGAAGTATGGCGGGCGACCGGCCCGCTCGACCGCATCGTTCAAGCTGCCGGACGCTGCAACCGGGAGGGGCTGCGAGCCACCGGCAAAGTGGTTATCTTCGACCCGGTCGAAGGTGGCGCTCCTCGCGGCCCGTACAAGGTTGGCATGGCGCAAGCGAATTTCCTGCTGGAAACGCAGCCCATCGACCGATTGCATGACCCTGAAATCTTCCGTGACTATTTCAAGCGGGTCTTCGACATCGTAGACACCGACAGGAAACGCATCCAGTCCTACAGGGCGGAACTAAACTACCCGGAAGTTGCGCGCCGCTACCGACTCATCGAATCGGATACCGTTACAGTTGTCGCGCCCTACGGAGAAGGGTTGCAACGGCTGGAAGAATGGAAGACCGTTCCCACGCAACGCAACTGGCAGCAACTGCAACCCTATCTTGTGAACCTGTTCCGGCATGAAGTCCGAGAAAAACAGGAATGGCTCGAACCCGTTACGCCCGACTTGTATGTCTGGACGGGGGGATATGACAACACACTGGGTCTGATCGAGGGTTTTAGCGACCCCGCCGACCTGATGGTCTAGGAGGCAACATGCAACAGACTGGCAAGGTCCAACTCAGGGTTTGGGGTGATTACGCCTGCTTTACCCGGCCTGAATTCAAGGTGGAACGGGTGTCCTACCCGGTTATGACCCCCAGCGCTGCGCGGGGTGTGCTGGAGGCGATTTTCTGGAAACCAGAATTCCGCTACGAGATTCGACACATCGGCATCCTCAAGTTGGGTACACAGACCGTGATACTGCGCAACGAACTAAAAGATCGGCAGGGCAACGAACCCATCTTTATCGAAGACAAGCGACAACAGCGCTCCAGCCTCATCCTCAAGGATGTCGAGTACCTGATCGAGGCCGATGCGGTACTCCGCCCCCACGCCACCGAGCCCATCGGCAAATACCTCGACCAGTTCAACCGCAAGGCCGAGAAAGGCCAATGCCACCACACGCCCTATCTGGGTACACGCGAATTCGCCGCCGCCTTCGAACCCGCCAATGACGAAAACCCACCACCACTTGATCTACCTATCGGCTCCATGTTGTTCGATATTGCGTTCGTCGAGGATGCCAGCCGTATCGAGACGGAATTCAAACGACCGAAACAGGCTGAACCAGCGAAGGGGTATGCACAGGCGTTGTTCTTCAATGCGAATGTCAGGGATGGTTGGCTGAATATTCCAAGTGAGCATTATCAAAGGCTGTACGTCATGGAGTCATGCGCATGATTGGCGAGCTCATCAAGGCGGCTGAACGTTTACGAGCTGAAAGCAAGTTACCGCCAGCGGGTTTCAAACCGAAAACGCCAAAATGGATCATCAATTTGGAAAATGGGGTAGCGCACCTTCAAGGGCCATATGGCAGAGATGACCTGAGAACCATGCCCTCGCCAGACAGGCAGCGTTCTGGCAAACCGTCGACAAGGAATTTGAAGCCTTACCTGCTGCTTGACGATGCACGTTACGTACTTGGAAAGCCAGAGCCACACAAGGAGGGAGAAGCAGAACTACTCCATGCCGGTTTCATTGCACTTCTGACACAAGCAAGAGATGCGACAGGAGTGCAACAACTTGCCACGGTTATCGACTTTCTCGATTCTGAGGAAGCTGCGGGAATCAGAGCGCAAGTTGACGCCAAGGACACCATCGCGTTCCGAGTGATGGGTCTGAACTTGACCGAACTGCTAGATATCCAGAAATTCTGGTACGACCATCTTGCCAAGGAACTGGTCACCGATGAGGTTGGAGAGTGTGGTGCCTGTGGCCGATCCCACCCAATCTTGCGGACGCTCCCGAGGGAACTTGTTGTGCTCGGGCAAAAATGCCAGCTTTCTTCATTCAACAAGAGCGCATTCACCTCCTACGGCAAGGATCAGACAACCAACTCCCCCTTGTGCTTCGATTGTGCGAGCCAGGCAATTGACGCTCTGGACTATCTCACCCGTACCGAACAGCACCACCGTACGATCTGGTTCGATCCGAAGGCCAGTAGCCTGGAAAACCAACTTGCCATCTTCTGGCTGAACCGAGAAACCAGTTTTACCGTTGGCGAGGAGGTTATTGATGTAGAGGCCATGCTCGCCGCGATATTGGATAACCATCAAACAGTTACGCCTCAGGCCACTCTGTCACAGGTGAGGGCATTCCTCGCCACCCCTTGGCAAGCCAATCAAGCAGCATTGTTACTCGATGCCACCCAACTCTGTCTCGGTGTGATTTCAGCCAACAAGGGCCGCATGGTGATCCGGGAATGGCTAAACGAATCTCTTGGGCAGGTTAAAGCCAACCTATCCCGTTATCTGGATGCCACAAATATCATCTCCCCCCGGGGTGAAGCTGCGCACCCTTTTTCCATCGCTGCCTTACTCCAGTCAACAAAAGCAAAGAATCCAAACTTCACGCGGGGACTATTGCGCACTGCCTATCTTAGCCATTTGCCCCCGGTTGGCTTGCTGCCAGCAGCGGTAAACGCATTCCGTAACCCCAATACCCTGCAAAACCCTAAGCAAGACCCCAAGGAGACTTGGCGACTGCACGCTCTCGCCAGTCTCTTCAAACTCGTCCTGTATTTCGGAACCAAGGAGGTAAACACAATGAACGAACACGATCCGAATAACCGTGGCCCTGCCTACCTGTGTGGCACGCTTCTGGCAATCCTCGAAGAGGCCCAGCAGAAATCGCACTTCATTAAGCACAAGAGCCGGCTGGATACGACCATTGTCAACCGTTTCTATGGTTCGGTATCCACCGCGCCGGGCGTCAATTTTGGTGGCCTGATCCGCCTAGCTGCCACGGCACACCTTCCGGACGTTGGCAAGGACATCAACATCTTGGTCGAGGATGCAATGACCAAACTGGATGAGGTTGGCGGCTTCCCAGATACCCTTACCCTCGCCCAGCAGGCTGAATTCGGCCTGGGCTTCTATCACCAGCGCGCCAAATTCCGCGCCGACCGGCCTGTCAAGAACAAACAAACCGAAGGAGATCAACCATGAGCCACACCGACCCAACCAAGCGTCACGAATTCGTCCTGCTCTTCGACGTCAAGAGCGGCAACCCCAATGGCGACCCTGACGGCGGAAACCTGCCCCGTATTGATCCTCAGACCATGCATGGCCTGGTGACGGATGTCGCACTCAAACGCAAGGTGCGTGACTACATCCAGATGATCCATCCTGACAAGTCCATCTTCATCCAAAGCAAGGTGGCGCTGAACAAGCTCATTTACGATTCATTCGTCGAAGTTGGTGTTGAGCCTTTGCAAGCAACACTATCGGAGGTTGAACTAGAAGATCAGGAGTTGTTGGCAACGCTACATGGCAAATCCGAATCTGGGTTTCTGGTGGAAGAGGTAAAACTCGTGTTCTCCGGCGAGACAATTAAGCTGGCGGATATCGCCAAGCTGCTTTGCACTGATATTGATGAAGGGAATAAGGAACTCATCAAGAAACTGAAAGAACTGGCAAAGCGTCTTGGTGAAGCGGGCAAGGAAAGAAAAGGAAAAGCGATCACCCAGGAAACGCGAGATTCTGCTCGTGACAAGTTGTGCGAGAAGTACTTTGATATTCGTATGTTCGGCGCTGTGCTCGCAACGGGCCTAAACGCTGGTCAAGTGCGCGGGCCAGTACAGCTTACGTTTGCCCGCTCCATAGACCCCGTGTTTCCAATGGACATATCCATTACCCGACAAGCTCGAACAACTGCCGAGCGAATGAAAACGGGCACAACAGAAATGGGACGAAAAACCTTGATCCCATATGGTCTCTACCGTGCGCATGGGTATTTCAATCCCTACCTAGCAAAAACAACTGGTGTAACCCAATCTGATCTAGAGGCCCTTTGGGAATCTCTCGCCAATTTATTCGGTAACTTCGTCTCGGCCAGCAGCGGCGAGCGCAGCGTCCAAGGGCTGTATGTTTTTACTCATGACAATCCAAAAGGCAACGCCCCCGCCCACAAGCTCTTCGAACTCATTCGCCGCCCTGAGTTGATAGACAAAGCAAAGCCCCCACGCGACTTCTCCGACTACAAAGTCATCGCCCCGCCAGATGGCAAACTCGAAGCCTTCCCCGGTGTCGAAATTCGAAACCTCTGCCCATAAGGAGCCAATCCCATGACCGAAATCCACTTCATCGTCGAAGAAGCGCCCGAGGGCGGCCTGATCGCCCGAGCGATGGGCGCGGACATCTTCACCGAGGCGGATGATCTTCAAGCCTTGCATGCCCAGGTACGCGATGCCGTGCGTTGCCACTTCGACGAAGGCCAGGTTCCCAGCCTCATCCGCCTGCATATCACCCGCGAAGAAGTGCTGGCGGCATGAGAATTCCGCGCGATCTATCCGGCGCCGACCTGGTCAAGCACTTGGGCCAGTTTGGCTATGCGGTGTCGCGGCAAACGGGAAGCCATATCCGCCTGACCAGCCAGACCCACGGCGAGCACCACATCACCATTCCCAACCATGACCCGTTACGAATCGGCACCTTGGCGGCGATTCTGGATAGTGTCGCGGCACATCAGGGTTTGACGCGGGAAGCCCTGTTGCAGCGGCTATCGGGATGAAGCCCCAACTACCGCCGCCCGGCCCAATACCCCGGGTGGCGGCTTTGGTGGGCGATGGCGACTATCAGAATAGATCGCTCATCCAAACGGCAGATCAGGGCGTACGGGAAATGGCGAAAAGGGATTTATCTAGCCTTGGCACGCTCGACGACACCCATTCTTGGGTTATCGAGAATGCGCGCTCGGGTTTGCTCGAAATCGGTAATGAATTTGGATGCGGTGGCGCGCCCGGCTTCGAGAGCGTACCAATCAGCCGCTTCGTGAAGCTCGGCCCTGGCAGCCGGGTGCAATCTGACATGCATCACCCGTATTTGGCGCGAAGCTCAGCGACAACTATGTCGTATGGGATGGTTTCGACTTCGCCGGAGTCCACTTGCGCGAGACGCTGCTCTATTTCCGCCGCCCAGGCCACGTCGATATCGGCATGCTGCGCCGCGCTTACCCACAGCAGATCAGCAAGATCGGCACGTTGCTCCGGGCTTAATTGCATGGCCAGAACTTTGGCCGCTTCGAAGGTAGTCGCCATGATGGGCTCCCGCAGTCACGTTTCCGGCAGTTTAGCGCGCGGCAGGTATGAGTGCAGTTTCCGGTGACCGACGCCGACCCCGTCCCCCTCGCCGCCCTCCAGCATTGGGCCTACTGCCCGCGCCAGTGCGGGCTGATCCATCTGGAACAGGCGTTTGAGGACAACCTTCACACCGCGCGTGGGCAGGCGGTGCACCATCTGGTCGACACCCCCGGCTACGAGATGAAGGCGGGCGTGAAGGTGGAGCGCGCCCTCCCCCTTTGGTCGGATCGGCTGGGGCTGATCGGCAAAGCGGATCTGGTCGAATTCCACCCGGATGGCACCGTCTTTCCGGTGGAGTTCAAACACGGCGCCAAGCGGCAAAAACTGCATGACGACCTGCAACTCGCCGCCCAGGCGATGTGCCTGGAAGACATGCTCGGCCGCCCGGTGCCGCGTGGCGCGATTTACCACGCCAGCAGCCATCGCCGGCGCGAAGTCGCCATCACGCCGGCCTTGCGCGAACTGGTCGTGGAAACCGCGAACGCCATCCGCGCCATGCTGGCTACCGGCCAGTTGCCGGCGCCGGTAAACGACGCGCGCTGTCGGGAGTGTTCATTGAAGGAAATTTGCCAGCCGGAGGCGATGGCAGAAAGTCAGCGGCAAACAAGGCTGCGTGAGGAGTTATTCAATGCGACGGAATAATCATGCCGAACATCACCATCATCTGCCGGTCGATGTCTTGCATTTCATCCACGGTCAATTCGGCCAGACGGGTATCGCCGAAGCGGCAGCGGTCGAGCGCACGCATTTGTTCCAGAACAACGAAGCTGTCCTTGAGCAAACGTTCACGCGGGCTGACCTGGTAGCGCAACGCAGCCATGCCTGGCCAGTATTGCGTGGTAAGCGGCGCGGCCAGGATGACCGGAGAGCCCGCGTCTATATAACGCTGCGCGAGCAAAATCAGAACGGGGCGCACCTTGCCGATTTCGCTGCCCGTGTTGGGATTCAGGCGCGCAACCCAGATTTCTCCCCGGCGCATCATTTCCACCAAACCTCACCTTGTTCTTCCGGCCAGGGCTCACCTGGTTTGCGGCCTTCGGCGATGTCCAGTGCCTCGTTGTCTAGTGGCAGGAATTCTTCGGCGATGGCAATGCTCTCGGCGCGCGCTTCAGGGTTGGTCGCCAATACGCGGAACGCCGCTTCCATCCCGGCCATGAGGCGTTCTCGTTCCTGCTCACGGAGATATTGTTCCAACGCGGTCCGCGCCAGTTCTGATCGATTCAAATGTTTGCTTGCCGCCAATTCGGTGAGTTGCTTGTCCATGTTGTCGGGCAAACGCAGGGTTAACGTGGCCATATCACCTCTCAATAAATACACTTTGTCTTCCGTATCGTAATACAAAATGCATAACATCCTGAACACCCTCTACGTCATGACGCCTCACGCTTACGCGCACCTGGAAAACGCCACCGTGCGCATCGACGTGGATCACGAGAAACGCCTGCAAGTGCCGCTGCACCATCTTGCCGGCCTGGTCACCTTCGGCAACGTCATGGTTTCGCCCGCGCTCATGCACCGCCTGGCCGACGAAGGCAAATCGCTGGTGCTGCTGGATGAACACGGACGTTTCAAAGCGCGGCTGGAAGGCCCGGTCTCCGGCAACATCCTGTTGCGCCAGGCACAGCACAAGGCCGCCATCGACCCCGCCGCCACGCTGGAACACGCCCGCGCCTGCGTCGCCGGAAAGCTGAAAAACAGCCGTATCACCGTGCAACGCGGCGCCCGCGAAGCCGCCGATGCCGATGAAACCGCGCAACTCGGCCGCACCGCCGACAACCTCGCCGCCTCTCTGCGAGCGGCAGCCGTGGTTTCTACGCTGGACGAACTGCGCGGTGTCGAAGGTGAAGCAGCGCGCGGCTACTTCGCCGCCCTCAACCGCATCGTCAAACCGCAGATGCGCGAACACTTCGCCCTCGACGGCCGCAGCCGCCGCCCACCGCTGGACCGCTTCAACGCCCTGATTTCCTTCCTCTACGCGATGCTCATGAACGATTGCCGCTCCGCTCTGGAAGCGGTCGGCCTCGACCCGCAGCTCGGTTTCCTTCACGCCGTGCGCCCTGGACGCGCCGCGCTAGCTTTGGATTTGCAGGAAGAATTCCGCTCAGTGCTGGCCGACCGCCTCGCCCTTACCCTCATCAACCGGGGCCAGGTCGCCGCCAGCGACTTCGAAATCCGCGAAGGCGGTGCCGTCATGCTGGGTGAAAAGGGTCGCCGCGCCGTCGTCACCGCCTGGCAAGAGCGCAAACAGGAAGAAATTACCCACCCGCTACTGGAAAGCAAACTGCCTATCGGCCTGCTTCCCCTGGTGCAAGCCCGCCTGATGGCGCGCGCCATCCGAGGGGAGATGGAAGGCTATCTGCCATTCATTGCCAAATAAGCCATGCTCATCATCGTCACCTACGACGTCTCCACCGAAACCGCCGCCGGCCGAAAACGCCTGCGCCGCGTCGCCAAAGCCTGCGAAGCCGTGGGACAGCGCGTACAGAAATCAGTCTTCGAATGCCAAGTCAACGAAATGCAGTTCGAACAACTGGAGCGCACCCTACTTACGGAAATCGACGAGAAAGAAGACAACCTGCGCTTCTACCGCATCACCGAACCCGTTGAAGTACGGGTAAAACAATTCGGCGCCTTCCGTTCGGTGGATTTCGAAGGCCCCCTGCTGGTATGACGCGCGAACCCCAAGCAACGACAAAAACCCCGGCGCTTCGCGCAAACGGTAAGCCCTTGTTCTTTAACAATTCAGCAGAAATTGATGTAAGCGAAACGCTCACCGTGCTTGCTGCCGTAAGCAGGTTCGCGCAAGCTCAGCACGTTCCGCAACCAAAACAATACGTTGCGATAGCGGAGCATCGCCCGGCCTCCCGGCCGGGCGCGGATTGAAACGCCTCGGCGCAGGGATGGAGCCCAAGCTACGTCAGCATCGCCCGGCCTCCCGGCCGGGCGCGGATTGAAACGTCCCCGCCATCCAGTACTCCACGGCGGACCTGCGCATCGCCCGGCCTCCCGGCCGGGCGCGGATTGAAACGACTTCTCGGCCCAGGCCGACGCCGCCGGCAACATCGCATCGCCCGGCCTCCCGGCCGGGCGCGGATTGAAACCGGTGCTGGCGTTGAGGCGGTCGCCGAAGTCGGCGCATCGCCCGGCCTCCCGGCCGGGCGCGGATTGAAACTTTACGCCACCCAAGCCGGCACAGCGGTAGGCCGGCATCGCCCGGCCTCCCGGCCGGGCGCGGATTGAAACGTTTCAAACAAGCCGCGATCTTTTAGCGGCACATAGCATCGCCCGGCCTCCCGGCCGGGCGCGGATTGAAACAAAGTATTTTGCGCCCAACAAACCAATCAAGCGGGGCATCGCCCGGCCTCCCGGCCGGGCGCGGATTGAAACACATAACTAGACCCCGCTACCGGCCCCCAGCAATGGCATCGCCCGGCCTCCCGGCCGGGCGCGGATTGAAACGCCTACGCTCCCCCTTTATTGATGAAGGCATGGCGCATCGCCCGGCCTCCCGGCCGGGCGCGGATTGAAACCTTATCAGCCGTTTCCCCCGATAGAGGAGTGGACGCATCGCCCGGCCTCCCGGCCGGGCGCGGATTGAAACATCGAACAAACGTTAGATGTCGGCTTCCCTCCAGTGCATCGCCCGGCCTCCCGGCCGGGCGCGGATTGAAACCGGTTGCTGCATGGCCGCACGTCGCCGCGTGGCCCGCATCGCCCGGCCTCCCGGCCGGGCGCGGATTGAAACATGGCGAGCGCGCTGCCGCGATTCCTGGAACCCGAGCATCGCCCGGCCTCCCGGCCGGGCGCGGATTGAAACGCCTTCGTTCGCCGGCTTGCCCAGGACGTAGCTGGCATCGCCCGGCCTCCCGGCCGGGCGCGGATTGAAACCCGTTTTCAGTAATGGCGTTACTGATCCGGCTATCTCGCATCGCCCGGCCTCCCGGCCGGGCGCGGATTGAAACACCGACAAGGCGCGGATACGAGTACCGCCGAAGGGCGGCATCGCCCGGCCTCCCGGCC
>JAUXXW010000217.1 GCA_030684775.1 Pseudomonadota bacterium | reverse complement strand
GCCCAACATCGCGGCGGTTCGTTGGGCACGCTTCGCTTTGCCCAACCTACGGCGCCAAAGCGCCAAAAGACAGCGGCCAAATCCCTGCCTATATCCTTCGTCGGGCGGGGCGGCTCATAAAGCGGCATTTCCAGTTACAACGTAACGCCCTTATTGCATCACCTGCACCACGACGCGGCGGTTGCCTTTGTTGGCATAGCCGGGGGATTCGATCGAGCCGTAGGACATCACCGACATGCGCAGCAGGGGGATGCCGCCTTTTTCCTTGAGGTAATTCTTGACCGCCTCGGCGCGCGCCTTGCCGAGTTCGTAGTTGTAGTCGTCAGAGCCGAAGCCCTCGGTATGACCCTGAATCTGCAAGTGGTAGGCGGTGCCCAGGGCTTTCAGGCGGATCACGAGGGCATCCAGCTTGGCTTTGTCCTGCTCGCCCAGGCTGGGGGAGTTGATCGGGAACAGGGTCTTGTCCTCGGTAAGCGTGATGGATTCGACCACCTTGCCGTAGATCTTGCGCTGGCCCAGGCCGGTGGCGTCGTAGGCGTCCTGCGCCATCCGCGCGACTTCTTCCAGACGCTTGCTCAGCTCCGCGAGCCGGGCGTCGTAGTCGTTCATGCGCGGGCCGGCCTCCGCCACTTTTGCGCTCAGGGTGGGTAGCGCGGCTTGAACGGCGGTGGCCTGGTCGAGGGCTTGGCGGGTCTGCGCGGCCAGTTCATCCAGGCGCTTTTCTGCGCTGTCGGTTTTTTCGGTCAAGGCCGGCAAAGCCATCCGCGCATCGTTGCTTTGCGCCAGTGCTTCACTGATCTGTTCCGCCATTTCTTCCATCTGAGATTCCCCCGCTTCCAGGCGTTCGGCGAGCGCCGCGCTATCGTCCTGGGCCTCCGCAGCCTGGGTGTCCAGGCGCTCCAGCCGTTGCTCGATTTCTCGCGTCCGTTCGGCCAGCGCGGGCAAGGCGGCATGAACCTCGCCACTTTGCGCCAGGGCTTCGCTGATCTGTTCCGCCATTTCTTCTTGCTGCATTTCCGCGGCTTCCTGGACTTCCGAGAATGTGGCGCTATCCGCTTCATGCGCCAGCGTCGTATCCATGATCCGGTAATTGGCCAGCGCGCCCAGTCGATCAAGCCGCTGCCCGAGTTCATGTGCCTGCGCGCGCAGTTCGGGCAGGGCGGCTTGTGCGCCGGCAAGTTCGCCCAGACGCTGTTCCGTCTTGTCCATGCGCGCGGCCAGAGCCTGGCCGGAAGCCTGTTGTGAAGCGACACCACTGGCCTGGCCGGCCATCGCTTCCCGCATCTGCCGCAGTTCATCGGACAGGGTGCCGACCTTCCTCCCGAGCGCGTCGATCATTCCCTGGCTGGAGCTCGCTTCCGCCTGGAGTCGTGTTTCGATGGCGCCCAGGCGTCGGTTGGCGGCGTCGGCCGGGTCGCCACCGGTTTGCTGGGTGGCGCAGCCGGACAGTGTCAGTAATGCGGCGGATGTGGCGAGGGTGAGTGCGCGTAGGGTCATGTCGATCTCCTGGGAAGGGGCATCCAAAACGAAGGTGGTCGTAGGGTGGCAGCAGTGGATTGCGATTTCCTTGATCTTAACCAGCTAAGGGGCTGGTACGGCATTCTTCGCGATGCGATTGGAGGTTGATCCGGGTGGTCAGAAACGTTTGTCCAGCGGCCTCATGTCGCTCTCAGGCGGGTCGGCCGATATTTCGAAGCGATGCACCGCCACGGTACGGCCATATTCTGTCTCCACCGCGATCTTCCATTCGCCCGGCGCCAGGTTCTGCTTCCAGGTGTAACCGCGATAGCCGCCTTCGCGGCCGCCGACCAGGGCGAAGCCGATGCGCGGCCGCGTTTCCCAGCCGCGATCCGGGTCATGGTGCTGCCAGCGGTGATACAGCCGGGTATCGAGCCCGCCCGGCGCGAACACCGAGGAGACGCAATACAACCGTTCGCCCGGCCGCAGATGCAGTTCGTTCGATACCCGGCGCCAGAATACCCACCAGGGTGTTTTCTCCTGGCGCAGGTGATAGATGCCGTCCCGCTTGGCCAGATCGTGGCCCACCGCGATGTCGCGAATGACCAGCGGCACCGGCGGGATGACATCGAGGCCGTAGGCCAGCAGCAGGCCGCCGGCGATGGCCCACATCGGCTTGATTCGGCCCGGCTGTCCCGGTGTCTTCAGCCGCAGCCAGTGGGCCAACCCCGCCCCGGCCAGGGTGCTGAGCAGGAACCACCAGGGCGAAATGCCGCCGACCACATGCGGGATCACGAAATTCAGCAACAGCATCGCGCACAGGCCGAACAGCGCCCAGGTCAGCGTGAAGCGCCGATAACGGTCTTCCAGGAACTCGTTCGCCACCAGCAGGCCGCCCAAGCCGAACACCCAAAGCGTGGCGAACAGATGGCTGGAACTCTTGAAGTAAAAGATGAATAGCGCGGAGAACAACCCGCCGAAAAGGAATTGCAGCAGCAGATAAGGGCCGGATTTCCACCACCAGGGCCTGGCGACTTCGGTTTCCAGCGGCGTGGGTGTCGCTTCGCGTCGGCCCAGATACCAGAGAATGCCCGCCGCTCCGCCCAGGTAGGCGCTCAGCAGCCATAAATCCATCGGCGAGACCGAACGGCCCAGGGTCAGCGCATCCCAGATGAACCCGGCAAAGAACGCGATGACGGGCAGGAAACGGCGCAATCCGCGCAAAGAGAAATCAAATTCCGGGACGAGAGGGTGCGCCATGAGGGTCCGCGAGGAGGTCGGTCAGTAGATCAGATTCAACATCAGCATCATGACCCCCAGGAACAGGACCGTCATGATGCCGCCGGCGCGCAGGAAGTCGGTGACCTTGTAGCCACCCGGACCCATGATCAGGGCGTTGACCTGGTGGGTGGGCAGGATGAATGAATTGGAGGTAGCCAGGGCCACAGTGAGCGCGAACACCGCCGGATCGGCGCCGGCGCCGAGGGCGATGTTCACCGCCAGGGGCACCAGCAGGAGAGGATCAGGTCGTTGAGCAGAATCAGCGGGCTGGAGCCGATCATGGTGACGGTGCCGCCGAGGATGGCGCAGAAGCCCATCGGCATCAGCAGACGCGACATCGGCAGCCCGGTGCGCGCCGAAATGCGGCCGACCACGGGCAGGAACAGCGCGGCGGCGCCGACGTTCTGCATGAAGCTGGAAATGATGCCGACGGTGCCGGAAATGGCCGGGATCACCCGCGCCTCGGTCCGTCCGGCCAGGCGCAGGATGGTGCTCGCCACCTTGCTCATCAGCCCGGTCTTGTCGAGGCCGGCGCCGATGATCATCACCGCGATGATCGACATCACCGCGTTGCTGGAAAAACCGCGAAACAATTCCTTGCTCGGCACCAGCGGCTGCGCCAGGCCCAACTGTTCGCTGAAGGAACTGACCAGCCCGAGGATGACCATGACCGTGACCGCCGCGACATCGACCCCCACCACCTCGAAAGCGAACAGGAACACGGTCAGCAGCAGAATGGAAATCACCACGGCGATCTCGACGCTGGGCACCACCGAGGCGGCGTAGGCCGCGAGAAAAATGAAAGCGATGGCTGCGATGAACGTCATGACGGGGATTCTGGGCATGCGTGTGTCCTGTTCTGCCGGCGGCTTGATGAGGGTGCTCCAACGCCTGATTGAAGCGTTCACGGAGTCTTGCGAATCCCGTGGCGGGCGAAAATTATAAGGGGTCTGTCCAGCCCCCCTCCGCCGCTCCGAATTCAGGTGTGTCCGCGCCGCCGTGAAACCGGTGCAAACGTGACGAC
>JAUXXW010000203.1 GCA_030684775.1 Pseudomonadota bacterium | reverse complement strand
CTGTTGGGCACGCTTCGCTTTGCCCAACCTACGATTGAGCTGTCATGAGCCTGTTTCCCTTCTTCAAGAACAACACATTCGCGCGTGGGGTTCACCCCGACGCGCACATGAGACACGTAGATTGGACAAAGCGCAGCGTGCCCAACAACCGCACGCCGTACCTGTTGGGCACGCTTCGCTTTGCCCAACCTACGATTGAGCTGTCATGAGCCTGTTTCCCTTCTTCAAGAACAACACATTCGCGCGTGGGGTTCACCCCGACGCGAACAAGAGCACTGCCGGCAGTCCGATTCGTCGGATGCCGTTTGCGTCGCGCATGATCCTCCCCCTCGTGCAACACATCGGTAAGCCGGCAGTGCCCCTTGTTCGGGCCGGCGAGGAGGTCGTCCGTGGCCAACCCATAGCCAAAGCCGACGGGTTTCTGTCGGTCCCCATTCATGCGCCCGCCGATGGCGTCATCGAAGCCATCGAGCTGAAACCCTCCGCGCGCGGCCCCTGGGTCGAGTCCATTGTCCTGCGCGTCTACGAGGGTTCCACCCAGGAAATCGGCTGGCGCCATCCGCCCGACATCGAATCGATGTCGCCCCGGGAAATCCTGCAAGCCATCCAGGACAGCGGCATGGTCGGCCTGGGTGGCGCCGCTTTCCCCAGCCACGCCAAGCTGGCGGTGCCGGAAGGGACGAAGATCCACACCCTGGTGGTGAACGGCTGCGAGTGCGAGCCTTACCTCACCTGCGACCACCGCTTGATGCTGGAATACCCGGAAGACCTCATGGCCGGCATCCGCCTGGCGATGAAGTCGGTCGGTGCCAAGCGCGCCATCATCGGCGTGGAAGACAACAAGATGGACGCGGTGGCGGCCATTCAGGCCGCGATCGAAAAGGTCGGCCCGGCCGATGGCAGCATCACGGTCCAGGCGGTGCCGACCAAATATCCGCAAGGCGCGGAAAAGATGCTGGTGAAGTCGCTGCTGGGCGTGGAAGTCCCGTCCGGCGGCCTGCCCATGCACATCGGTGTGGTGGTCAACAACGTCGGCACCCTGGCGCTGCTGGGCAGCCTGCTGCCCGAGGGGCAGGGCATGACCGAGCGCGTGGTCACCGTCACCGGTCCCGGCATCAAGAAGCCAGGTGATTACTGGGTGCCTCTCGGCACGCCGATGCGCACGGTACTGAAATGGGCCGGCGCCCAGGATGCCAACGAGCAGGAAATCATCCTCGGCGGCCCGATGATGGGCCAGGCCGTCGCCTCGCTCGACGTGCCGGTGACCAAGGGCGTGTCCGGCATCCTGGTGTTCGACAAGTTGCGGATTGAAGCCGACCGCAAGCTCTGGCCCTGCATCAAGTGCGGCGAATGCGTGAAGGCCTGCCCGATGGGGCTCAACCCCTCCATGCTGGGCATGCTCGCCGGGCGCCGCGAATACGAAGCGATGGGCGCCCAATATCATCTGGGCGACTGTTTCGAGTGCGGTTGCTGCACCTATGTCTGCCCCTCCCATATTCCCCTGGTCCAGCAATTCCGCGTGGCCAAGGGCATTTTGCGGGGGAAGGCGACTTGAGTTGCCGTTCACCCACGCTCCCCGATTCAAATTTCTCTGGCTTAGCTCATGAAACTCACCCTCACCCGCGAATTCATCACCGACGCCCTGTCGCAGTCCGTACTCGACCCCAAAGTGCGTGCGCTCTATGACATGTGCTTCATGTGCCGGCACCACCTGAGCGACGAAATCGTGGCCGACAAGTTGCGCCTGATTCGGCGTTTGTACAGCGATACACCAATCTGGCCGGGCAAGGCGTTTTCCGCCGAAGCCACCGCGCATAACTTGACGCAATCGCCGGTGGATCACTGGTTTGGCGCGCTGTCCACGGCGGAAGAACTGGACTCCGGCCTGCTGCTGGAATTGCACAAGCGGCTGATGAGCGTGTTCGCCGACCTCAGCGAAGAGGAAGCGCGTTCGCTGGCCTCGAAGTATCTGCACTTCCATTTCCCGGAACTGTTCTACGTCTATGACACCCGCATCGCCACTGCCATTTCCCTGCTCATCGAGGGCGATTGCGGCTTCCTGGCGCTGGCCGAGTTCGACCCGGCGTATGGCCGCTTCCACGCCTGCTGCCGCAAGCTCACCAAAATCATGCTGCCCCAGGTTGGGCGGCGCCTGAGCCCGCGTGAACTGGATCGCGTACTGCGTGCCTGGCTGGACAATGCCGGCTTTGGTTTCGAGTTGCCCATGCCCGCCTCTATGGCTAACTCGCGCCTGGAAACCCTTTACTCCTGAGCGCCCATGACACCCCGTATCGAACCGTGCAGCGTGCCCCATGTGGTGGACGGCCGTAGGTTGGGCAAAGCGCAGCGTGCCCAACAACCCGTCGCAATGTTGGGCACGCTGCGCTTTGCCCAACCTACAAGTTCATCCCTATGACCGCACGCATCGAACTGCGCACCTCACCCCATGTGGTGAAGGGCACCAGCGTCGAACACATCATGTTCAATGTGGTGTTGGCGCTGCTGCCGATTGCCGCCTTCTCGGTCTGGCAATACGGGCTTTCCGCGCTGGCCTTGATCGTCACCACCACGCTCACCTGTCTGGCCAGCGAGCGGCTGTTCAACCGCTTGAGCGGCCAGCAGAGCACGCTCTCGGATTGGAGCGCGACCATCACCGGTCTGTTGTTGGCGCTGACCCTGCCGCCCGCGTTTCCACTGTGGATGGGCGCGATAGCCGGTTTCATGGCCATCGCGCTGGGCAAGGCGCTGTTCGGCGGCATCGGCTTCAACGTGATGAACCCGGCCCTGGTCGGCCGCGCCTTCGTGCAGGCGGCGTTCCCGGTCGCCATCACCACCTGGGTGCCGGCCTTCGCGCCGCGGCGTTTCACCGAGTTCGTGCCGACCACCTTCACCGCGCCGTTGATGACTCCGCCCGACATCTCCGCCTGGGCGCTAAACGCAAAACCGGCGGCGCTGGACGGTTTCACCGGCGCCACGCCGCTGGCGCGCTGGAAGTTCGACAACGTGCTGGCGACGCCACACGACTTTCTCAGCGGCGCGGTGACCGCCTCGGCGGGGGAAACCTCGGCCATTCTGATCCTGGTCTGCGGCGCCTATCTGGCCATTCGCAAGTTCATGGACTGGCGCATCCCGGTGGCGATACTCGGCAGCGCCGCGCTCACCGCCTTGCTGTTCCAGTTGATCGACCCGGCGCGCTACCCCGACCCGCTGTTCGTGCTGCTCTCCGGCGGCATGATCCTGGGCGCGATGTTCATGGCCAGCGACATGGCGACTTCGCCGGTGACCCCGAAAGGCGTCTGGATCTACGGTGCGTTGATCGGCGTGGTGACGGTGATGATCCGCTACTTCGGCGGCCTAACCGAAGGCGTGATGTACGCCATCCTGCTCGGCAACGCCCTGGCGCCACTGATCGATCAGGTGACGCAACCCAAGGTGTTCGGCGAAGTGAAGCGCGCGCGGGTGAAGGAGAAGCAGACATGAACCGCATGGCAAACCGCGTGCCCTTGACCCCCCCCTTTATCAAAGCGCTTTTCGTGTTGGCTGATGATATGGGCGAAAGCGGAAGGCAAAGTGACTTCCCCCTTTTCCAAAGGGGGATTGAGGGGGATTTCTCCAAGGGTTGCGCTTGTGCGAGCGTCGCTAAATCCCTGATAAAGCCCCTACCCTTCGGTACCCCCGCCCCCCTTTGGAAAAGGGGGGAGTGTTCCACCGAGGTGCGAGCATGAACGCCGCGTCTGTGCCCCCCAGCCAACCCAGCACCCCCAGCGCAGCCATGATTCGCACCCTCGGCCTGGTGGCGACCGTGTGCGGCATTCTTATCGTCACCGCCTACGAAGGCACCCTGGAAGCGGTGGCCGCGAACAAGAAACTGGCCCTGGAGCGCGCGGTGTTCAAGGTCATTCCCGGCGCCTCCAGCGTCAAGGAATTCGTCGTCGGCCCGACCGGCGTGCAGCCGGCCGGGAACGGCGTGCCGGAAGGCGCGGTGAAGCTCTATGCCGCTTACGACCAAGCCGGCAGCCTCAAGGGACTTGCCGCCGAGGGCGCCGCCAAGGGCTATTCCGACACAGTGCGGGTGCTCTATGCCTATGACCCGGAAAAACAGGCCATCACCGGCATCGGCGTGGTGTCGATGCGCGAGACGCCGGGCATCGGCGACAAGATCTATACCGACGCGGCCTTCCTGAAGAACTTCGAGGCGCTGGACGTGACGCTGAGCGCCGACCTGAAATCGCTGGCCAACGCCGTCAAGGTGGTGAAGCACGGCGGCAAGCAGAACCCCTGGGAAATCGACGCCATCGCCGGCGCCACGGTGACCTGCAAGGCGGTAGGCAAGGGCATCAACGAAAGCGCGCAAAAGCTGCTGCCGTTGCTGCTGCCGCATCTCGACAAGTTGAAGGCGGGAGAGCCCGCGCGCCCTACACCGCATCCAGCAGCGTCCCCCCCTTTATCAAAGAGGGGACAGGGGGGATTTGACAGCGGCAGCGCTTCCTCCCAACGGCTAAATCCCCCCCAGCCCCCCTTTGAAAAAGGGGGGAGCAGGGCATCCCACGCAGAGGGCGCTGCATCATGATTCCCGGCCAGAAACAACTCTCCAACCTCGAAGAACTCCTGGAAGGCATCTGGAAACAGAATCCGGTGTTCGTCATGGTGCTGGGCATGTGCCCGGTGCTGGCGGTGTCGGTCTCGGCGGTGAACGCTTTGAGCATGGGCCTGGCCACCTTGTTCGTGTTGCTCGGTTCCACCCTGCTGGTGTCGCTGCTGCGCAATGTCGTGCCGCGAGAGGTGCGCATCGCCACCTACATCCTGATCATCGCCACCTTCGTCACCGTGGTCGATTACCTGATCCAGGCCATCAGCCTGGCGGTGTACGACGCCCTCGGTGCTTTCATTCAGCTCATCGTGGTCAACTGTGTGATCCTCGGCCGCGCCGAGGCGCACGCCTCGAAGAACCCACCCGGGCGGGCGTTGCTCAACGCCCTCGGCATGGGTGTGGGCTTCGCCATCGGCTTGTTCGCCATCGGCGCGGTGCGGGAAATCCTCGGCGCCGGCAAGCTGTTCGGCTTCGCCTTGTTCGGGCCGGACTTCCAGCCCTGGGTCATCATGGTGTTGCCGCCCGGCGGCTTCTTCGTGCTCGGCGCCTGGCTGTTGCTATTTAACTGGCTGAACAGCCGCAAGGCCGCGCCGGTCAAACCCGTGGAGGGCCACGCCCATGTCTGAACCGCTTTCCTCCATCTTCATCAGCACCCTGCTCGCCAACAACCTGGTGTTGGCCATGTTCCTCGGCCTGTGCCCGTTCCTCGGCGTCTCGGCGCGCCTCAACACCGCCTTGCCGATGGGCGCGGCGAGCACCTTCGTGATGCTGGTCGCCAGCCTCTGCGCCTTCGGCCTCAACTGGCTGGTGACCACCTTCAACCTGGAGTTTCTGCGTCTGATCTCCTACATCGTCATCATCGCCTCGGCGGTGCAACTGGTGGAAATGGTGCTGAAGAAATACAGCCCGGTGCTGTTCCGGGCGCTGGGCATCTACCTGCCGCTGATCACCACCAACTGCGCCGTGCTCGGCGTGGCCCTGTTCCAGACCGCGCGCGACTATGACTTTCTCCAGTCGGTGACCTTCGCGGTGGCCGGCGGCGCCGGCTTCACCCTGGCCCTGCTATTGATGGCCGGCCTGCGCGAACGCCTCAACCTCGCCATCGTGCCCAACGTGGTGCAAGGCACCGCCCTTTCACTGATGCTCGCCGGCCTGCTCTCGCTCGCCTTCATGGGCTTCGCCGGACTGGGGGCGGGGGAATGAGTACCTACCTCATCACCATCGGCCTGATCCTCGGCATCGGCCTCATCGGCATCGGCGTCGACCGTCTTTACCGCGGGTTTGCCAGAAAAAACCCGCAACTCGGCCCGTTTCGCAACAGCGACAAGGGCTGCGGTTCGTGTACCGCTGGCAGCGGCTGTAGCGGGGAAAGCTGTTCCTCGTGACCGACGGGCCAGCCAGGTTCAACCGCTCCAGGGATTGATGACTTCGAGCCCGGGGTAAGCGAAGTCCTTGACGTTGCGGGTGACCAGCTTCATCCCGGCGTGCAGTGCCTGGGCGGCAAGGAGGCTATCGACGGCGGGTATCGGTCGTCCCATCTCGGCCTGTAGGCATCCCCAGCGTTGGGCCACGGCCGCGTCGATCAGCAACACCCGACCACGGAAAAACACCGGCAGGTCGTTTTCCAGCCAGTCGCGCAATTGCAATTTCTTGTCGCCGTCGGCAAGTGTTTCGATGCCTTTGCGCAATTCGCCCAGGGTCAGCACGCTGATATAGAGACTGTCCGGCCGACGTTGCCGCATCCAGGCCACGACATCCGGATGCGGGGATTTGCGGCGCAGTTCGGACAGGACATTGGTATCGATGAGATAACTCAAAGCGACACCTCGCGAGTGAGGCTCGGGTCGCGGCTGAATTCAGGCTCATCCAGACCGAACAAGGGCGAACGGCGCATGAAATCCACCAGCGATTCATTGCCGCCGGTAAGCCGCTCGTAGTCACTGCGCGAGAGCAGCACGGCCACGGAACGGCCATGCCAGGTGATGTCCTGCGGGCCTTCCTGTTCGGCTTGGCGCACGACCTCGCTCAGGCGGGCTTTGGCTTCCTGTATCTGCCACATGTGCATACGTTCCTCGCTTCAATCTGACTAGTATGGTCAGTTTAACTTGCAAACGATGAAAGCGCGTGCAACAGGCCGCTGATCCACCGCCCTACAACTCGGTGGAAAACGGCACGGCAAGCCGGGTGGTCTTGTCGATGTCCACGGTCATCACCCATTCGCGGCGGCCGCTGACGCAGGCGGGGAGGGTGACCTGGGCGCGGAACACGCCGTCTTTGTCCGGGCGCAGGGTGTAGAGGTTGAAGCCCATGTTCATGTCCACCATCGTGAAGCTGGCCTGCACCTGGTCGGCGCCGGGGGCTTGTACCCAGACTTCGAACGGTTGCAGTGTCTTGCGCGGTTCGGCCAGGCCGACCGTGATGGAACGCTCGCCGATCCGGGCGGCGCAGCCGGCGGCCGGGGTGGGGCAGGGCAGGTCGATGGCGACCGGCGCCGGCGTTTCGGCTTCGCGCCAGAGCACCAAAGCGGCGCCGGCGACGATGAGCAGCGGCAGGCCTGCCGCGAGCCATTTGTTGGTCATTCGGTTTTTGCGTTCCAGGTTCATTTGCGTGAAAAGCGCGGTTGCGGGTCTTTCAGGATCAGTTCCGGTTCCGAGAACGGCGCCAGCCGTTCCAGGAAATCGAGCAGTTCCAGGGCCGGCGAGTTGCGGAAGAAGCGTGCCTGCGGCGTTTCCATCCAGATGCGGTCGGCATAGTAATGGAGCGTGTAGGGCGTGTCGCCGATGCCGTCGCCATCGCGGTCGAAGCCTTCGTAATCGTCCCAGTCATTGCCGCGCCAGTCGTTGTCTCGCGCGCTGCTGGGGGCGGAGACGCCGATCTGCATGAGGTTCTTCTCGAAGCGGTTGCCGCGCACGATATGGCCGCCCTTGTCGCCGTAGAAGAACATGCCGGTGACGTTGTGGGCGAAGCGGTTGTTCTGGAAACGGTGGCGCGCGTCGGGGTAGGGCGGGGAATCGGCCTGAACGGCCACCGTGCAATGCAGGACGGTGTTGCCTGTGACCTCGGCCTCGGCGCTGCCCTTGAAGGCCAACCCGGCGCCAGCGACGTCGCGCACATGTTCGACATGATTGCCGCGCAGGGTGACCTGATCCGAATAGAGCACGGCGATGCCGGTGGTGCTGTGGCTGATGCGGTTGCCTTCGATGCGGTTGCGTGGCGAGAAGATCAATTGCATGCCGTAACGCCCGTTGCCGACGCGGTTGCGGAGGAACAGGTTGTCGGCGGAGTTGGCGACGGTGAGGTCGCGAATGCCGTCGAGGCGGTTGTCCTCGATCCGGTTGAAACGGCTGTTCCAGAGACGGATGCCGTCACCGCGCAGGTTGAGTTCCGCCGGCCGGCCGCGAATCATGTTGCCGCGCACGATGGCATGGTTGGCCTGCTTGAGGTGGATGCCGAACAGCGCCTGGTCGATGACGTTGCCTTCCACGCGCGCGCCGTTGCTTTCCTCGATCAGCAGGCCGGCATCGACGCCGTCATGGGTGGCGCCGGAGTGGGTGAGGCGCATGCCGCGCACGCTGACATCGTCGGCGCGCACGCTCAACACGGAGCCACGCCCGCCGCCGTCCAGCGTGACACGACCGCCGCCGTCGAGGGTCAGGGGTTTGTCGATGATGGCCGGGCCGGCATAGCGGCCGGGGGGCGGGCGTAGAACACTGCCGGCGGGGGCGGCGTCGATCAGGGGTTGCAGCGGGGGGAGGGCGGCCTGGGCGGACAGGGCCAGGAAGGACAACGCCGCGAGTGCGTAACTCAAGAAAGATGCTGTGCGCGTCTGGCGTAGAAAATACCAATGGTGCTGGCTGTTGCCTCTTACCCATATTCTGAAGGGCAGCTCGGTGTACTTAGCTGCCACCTGCGGAAATCCCCCCCAGCCCCCCTTTGAAAAAGGGGGGAGGCGATGCGGCAACGCATACCAAGATTTCAGCAGCCAACGCGGGTAAGGCGCCAATGAAACTGCCGGCTGGCAGCCGGCGCTACAAGTCATGGCCGCAGCAACGGCGCCAGCGCCCGGTCCAGGTCTTTTTCCTTCACCAGGCCGCGCTTGGCGTAGATCACCCGGCCTTCGCCATCCAGCACCAGGGTGTAGGGCATGCCCGCCTGCTTGTTGCCCAGCGCCTGCATCAGGGCGATGGCCGGGTCGCGGCCGGCGGCAATGGGGTATTTGAGGCCATAGGCGCGGGCGTATTCGCCGACGAACTCGACGTTGTCTTCCACCGCCAGGCCGAGGAAGCCGAGCTTGTCGCCGTATTTCTTGTCGTAGCGGGCGTGAACCTTGACCAGCAGCGGCAATTCCTCGCGGCATGGCGGGCACCAGGTGGCCCAGAAATTCACCACCATCGGCCGCCCCTTGATGCTGTCGATTTTCAGGCTGCCGCCGCCGGGTTGCGCGAAGGTGGCGGTGGCCACCGTGTAGAAGTTGATCGGCTGGCTTTCATCGGGAGCCGCCATCGCGGTGGATGCGGCGAGCAGGCCGATCAGGAGTAGCCATGTAGGTTGGGCAAAGCGCAGCGTGCCCAACAACCCATCGCCATGTTGGGCACGCTTCGCTTTGCCCAACCTACGGCCTGGGATTATCCAGTTCATAACAGATCCCCTTTCCGGAACAGGCGATAGCCCCCGACCGCGCAGAGCGTGCCGATCAGGGTCGGCCAGGCCAGAGCGAAAACTTGATAACCCAGCGCCCCGAACAGGTCGAAGATCACATAGGCGGACGGCCCCAGGACGATCAATTGCGGGTCGAACAGCATCAGGGCGGCGGTGCGGAAGGATTGCAGCGGGTTGAACAGGGCGATGGCGACGGCCACTTCGGCGGCGACATGTTCCTGGATCATCACCCCGAGCAGAATCAGGTCGAGGAACAGCAGCAGCACCAGCCAGGTGAGGAAGGCCGCGCCCTGGGCCACATCGGTGGAACGCGCCAGGGTGGAGATCAGCATGGCGATGCCGAGGAAGCACCAGGTCATGGCGGCGAGCAGGGCGGTGTAATAGCTGAACATGCCCCAGGGCACTGGAATGTCACGCACCAAGGCCCACAGCGAGGCGCCGAGCATGGCCAGGAACACCGGCGCGAACACCATCAGGTAGCGGCCGAGGAATTTGCCCCAGAACCAGGCGGCCAGCGACACCGGCAGCGCCAGCAGGTACTCGAACACCCCCGCCTCGCGGTCGCCGGCCACAGAACGCACGGTGGTGATGAGCACGAAGATGGGCAGGATGGCCATCGCCAACTGGATGTAGGTCACCAGCAGGCGCGACAGGCCGATGAAGCCAAGCACCCGTGATTCGGTCAGTCCGAACACAAAGAGCAGGGCGACGATGCCGCCGAACACCAGGGAATGCACGGCGAACCAGCGCGCGCGTAGCGAGGTATTCACCTCCAGGCGCAGGGTGGGCCAGAAATCGTTTGTCTTGCTCATCATTTACCTCTGGCCAGGATGTCCGCCTTCATGGCGGTGAAGTCGACGCTACCGGCCTCAGACTGCGCCAAGGCGCCGAATCCGTAGGCCATGGGCGAGGTCTTGCCGGGCAGGTAATGCGCTTTGCGCGCATCCAGCCATTCGCCGCTGCGGAAGTCATTGACCCAGATTTCGGTGTCCGCCGCCTCGGCCCAGGGTTGTTCCTTGAGCCAGAACAGCGCACAGCCGATGTCGTCGAATTTGAAAGCCGCGCGCTTCGGCCCGCCACGCACCTGAGCGGCGTAATGGCGGTCGCTGACCGCCATGCTGCAACGGGCGCAGGTGTCGCGGTCCCAATGCACTTTTCCTGGACCGTGGTCGGGGTCGCGTGAGCAGGCGGGGAGGAGGGGGAGGGCGGCGAGGGCTGCGAGCAGTATCAGGCGGCTGCGTTGCACCTGTAGCGCCGGCATCCTGCCGGCATCGTCTACGGAAGGCGTGCCTTCGGCCCGCTTGCCGGC
>JAUXXW010000200.1 GCA_030684775.1 Pseudomonadota bacterium | reverse complement strand
ATCGTCGTGAACGGTGGTCGGCGCCCGGTCATGACCAGGCTGTCGGTGGCGAGCGTCATGGACTGCGGCCGGCGGCCGAACATCTCCAGCGTGCCGGTGGTGATCGTCGTGAACGGTGGTCGGCGCCCGGTCATGACCAGGCTGTCGGTGCTAAGCGTCATGGACTGCGGCCGGCGGCCGGTCATCTCCAGCTTGTCCGTAGTGAACGTCGCGGACTGTGATCGTCGCCCGGTCATGACCAGGGCCGGGGTGGTGACTTCAATCGGCGGTGGCCTCCATCCAGTAAAGCTGAAGGTGGGAACTTCAATCGGCGGCACCCTCCATCCAGTAAAGCTGAAGGCGGGAACTTCAATCGGCGGTGGCATCGTCCCGGCAAAACTGAACGCAGGCACCTCGACCGCCTGGGCGCTTCCTGCAACGATCAAGCCGGCCAGCAACAGCCAACGCATGGCCCATCTCATGTCGGGAGTCGGACAAGTACATGCAGCCATATCAGGAAGCGGTTGTTCGCGATGCTCAAACACGCTGAAAAACCCGCCTGGCACCGTGAAAACCAAGTGGCTTGCGACTTCCGTAATTCGAAATGGGGTCAAAAGCCCGGACACCTAGTACCCGCGACCAGAGCGGACTACCGGACTTGTTCCACTCTGGGGACATAGCGCGGGGGCCTCGTCCCGGGCGGCCGCGTCGCAACTCGTCCGCGGCAATAACCGAGCATTGCTAGTGGTGCGGAAATCTAAATGGCACTCGACGTTGTATGGCCTCCTCGTTATGGGCACGGAGACCTGGAATGGCCCGGAAATCACCCCCCGCCCAAGCACCGGGTCTGCCAACGGGTTCACCGGAAAGGCCGTGGAACCATTCCCGACTGACCGGTTGTCGTGCGTGACACCTCTACACCAAACTCCGACTTCAACGATTTCCGGCCGCAGATTCGTCACCTGTAAGCCCGCGATGTTGAAAACGAGTGGATCGAGGGCCAGCGCCTGGGTGGACAGGCCACACAAAGCCAGCGTCAACGCGATTTTCGTCTGGTGTTTCATCACGGCGCTACCGATGGGCCTATCGACCGCGTTACCGACGGCGTTACCGGCGTATCGAGGCTGCCGCTGACTTCGTTGACCAGCGTCGTGCCCGTTTTCGCGCAGTACTGGGGCAGGGTGGCGCAGGAGGGGGAGTCGGCCGTTCTGGTGGCGGCATGGTTCAGCCGAAGCCGGCAACGCCAGGCGTGCGCGTCCATGGCTTGGGCGTTGGTCAGGGTCACCGGCACGGAGACCACCGAGGAATAAGGCGATTCGCCTCCGGTGCCTATCGGCAACGTGTTCACGTAAAAATGGAGCCGGTTTGCCGCCGTGAAGGTGGGCGAGTTGAAAACTTCGCAGAGGATGTCGGGCCGCGCCTCCTCGGCGAGGCTTCTGAGGTCCACTGGCACATTAAAGGTGTAGATGACGTCCGCGGCCTGTGCGCCAGCCACCCATCCCATCGCCACTACCGCCAGCAGGCGGCCGATCCGTCTGTGTTTCATCCTGTCGCTCCATTCCGATTGACGCGTATTGACCCGCGCGAGAGGGTGGATACTAGTATTTACTGATGGTCAATTTCAATCTGGCGAAAGTATTACGGAAATGGCGCAGTTTTGACGAAAGTACTACGGCAACGGCGCGGTTTTATACCCGCAGGTCGTACCCCTGTAACGAACAAAGGCCATTGCTACTTGCTTGCATCATGGAGGCAAGGCGATGGGTATCCAATTTCATAAATTGGCCATAATCAGGACATGCCGAACGATCAACTCGCCACCCTCTATCCCTTCCTCACCAGCCTCGCCCTGGGCCTGCTGATCGGCCTGGAGCGGGAACGCTCGCCTGCCGCGAAGGCGGGTCTGCGCACCTTCTCCCTGGTCGCCCTGGCCGGGACGCTGGGCGCCCTGCTCTCGGAAAAAACCGGCGCGCCCTGGATGCTGGGCGCCGGCCTGCTGATCATGGGCGGCATGATGGTCGCCACCTACTTCAAGGCCACCAGCAGCGAAGACCCCGGCACCACCACCATCGCCGCCGTGGTGGTCTGCTACGCGCTCGGCGCGATGGTCTGGTACGGCATGGAACAACTCGCCGTCACCCTGGCTATCCTGGCCACCGCCCTGCTCTATTTCAAGCCGGAATTGAGCGGCGCGACACGCAGCCTGACGCGGCTGGATCTGGTTTCCATCCTGCAATTCGCGGTGCTCTCCTTCGTCATCCTGCCGATTCTGCCGAATCAGGAATACGGCCCTTACCACGCACTCAACCCGTATCAGATCTGGTGGATGGTGGTGTTGATCTCCGGTCTGTCACTGGCCGGCTACGCGGCCTTGCGCATCGCCGGCCATCGTCACGGCACCCTGCTCACCGGCCTGTTCGGCGGCATCGCCTCCAGCACCGCCACCACCCTCGCCTTCTCCCGCCACAGCCGCGACAGCCCGCATCTCACCAGCATGGCCGCCCTGATCATTCTGCTCGCCAACTGGGTGGTGCTGGTGCGCCTCTCCGTGGTGGTGGCGGTGCTCGCGCCCGGCCTGCTGCGGCCCATGCTCACGGTACTGGGCGGCGGCACCCTGGCCGGCCTGGTGATGCTCTACTGGCTCTGGCGCCGCCTCGACGGCCAACCCAACACCCCCACGCTGGAAATGAAGAACCCCACAGAACTCCGCGCCGCCGTCGGTTTCGGCGCCCTTTATGCCGGCGTCCTGTTCGCCGCCGCCTGGCTCTCCGACCTGGTCGGCAGCCAGGGGGTCTACGCGGTGGCCGTGGTGTCCGGCCTCACCGATGTCGACGCCATCACCCTTTCCAGCCTGCGCCTGTTCGGGCTCGGCACTCTGCACGCGGATCAGGCGGTCACCACCGTGTTTCTCGCCGTGCTCGCCAACATCGCCTTCAAGAGCGGACTGGCCACGGTTATCGGCGGCGCCACCCTGGCGCGCCAAGTGCTGCCTGGGATGGCGACGGTGGCGGCGGGATTGGTGGCGGGGTGGTGGCTGATGTAAGTGCCGTAGCCGTAGGTTGGGCAAAGCGCAGCGTGCCCAACATTGCGACGGTTCGTTGGGCACGCTGCGCTTTGCCCAACCTACGTCGCTCAGTCGAACCGCCCCGCATCCAGCTTCGCTGGCAAATCCCGCTTCACCTCATCGAAACGCAGGATGCGGCGCCCGTGGTGGTCGCGCAGGAATTCTTCGGCATCGGCGCGGCTGGCGAGCGGGATCAGCTCATGGCCCATCGGCCCGAGCACGTCGGAGCCGATCACGAAATAGGCCTGGCGGGCGTCGATGCGTTTCAATTCGTAATAGTCGGTGACGCCGATGCGGGCGATGTCCCGGGCCCGGTGGTTTTTCGCATAGCGCGACACATCGAACAGGTATTTGAACAAGTCCTTGGCGCCGTCGAAGTGGTGGGCATGGCCGTCCTGGTAGACCACCGTGGCGGTCCAGGCCGGGTATTTGGATACCACCATGCCGCACACCGGACACAAGTCGCGCGGCGCCGGGTCGGGCACGGAAAAACCGCCCGCCCCGGCGGGCAGGGCCAGGGCGAACAGGAATGCGACAAACAGACGACGCATCAACCCGCCTTCTTCATCATGTGGCGGCGCCGCTCCTCGCGTTTTTTGCGAATCATCAAGGTGTCGCCGGCAAGGTCGGCGTAGCTCGCGCTCAGAGCCGCCGCGAAGTCGCCGAGCTCACCGCCATGCTTCAGTTTCGCCGCCTCCGCCGCCTCCTTGCCGCCATAGGAAGTCTTGCCGCGCTTGGTCATCACCCCCGGCAGATTGCCGCCGATCAGGTAGGTGGCCTGATCGACGTTGATCAGCGGCTTCACCGCCTCCGTGCTGGCGTTATCAGGCGCGTAGATGGCTTTCGGTTCACGGTCCAGGTTGATCGCCAGGGAAATCGACAGGCAATGAATGGAACAGGTGCCGTCCACCAGATCATCGCCGTAATGCACCAGGTGCCGGGCATGATGGAACTGGGCGCGATCCATGCCGCAATAGGGGCACTTGGGATATTTCAGCAGTTCGTTTTCCAGCGGGTTGGCGTCCTTCGGCGTCTTCGGGATGAACTGCGCGGGCGTGCCCTCGCCTTCGCATGTTTGCTCCTTCCTCGCGGCGGCATGGGCCGGCATGGCGACCAGGGCGGCGGCGGCCACCAGGGGCAGTTTGAACATTTCACGACGTTTCATGGTTCTCTCCTTGGTACAAAAAGTCCTGCTCACAAATGCAGCATGACGTTGAAAAACTTGGCGCCGGCCCACACGGCCTGCGCGCCCAGAGCGACGATCAACAGCGCGCCGACGCGGCGAAGCCAGACCAGCGATTGCCCGCCCAGCCAGTGTGCCAGGCCACCGGCCAGCGCCATCGCCGGCACGGTGCCCAGCCCGAAGGCGAACAGCCAGGCGGCGCCGGTGGCGATGGACGGCGCGGTGGCCGCTTTGAGGGTGAGCGAGAACACCAGGGCGCAGGGCATCAGGCCGTTGAGGAAGCCGGCGACGGCGAACGTAGGGTGCGCCGCGCGCGCCGACAGGCCTGTCCCGGACACTCCCGCTCCCACGAAACATGGGCCGGTGCGCGCGGCGCACCCTACGTCTACGTCTACGTCCCGCCGCATGGCCAGCGCGCCGGCCAACATCACCCCCACCCCGGCGACAACATAGAGCGCGCCCTGAACGCGCCCGACGCCGCCGGTCAACACGATGGCCTGGCCGATGCCGGCGGCGAGCGCCCCGATCAGGCTGTAGGCCAGCACGCGGCCGCCGTGATAGGCGAGATGGGGATAGACAAAGCGCGGCCAGACGCGGTGATCGCCGGCGCCGAGGAACAGGCCGCCCACCAGCCCGCCGCACATCGCCCAACAATGTCCCGCGCCGGCCAGGCCGGCGAGGAAGGCGAGCGGGAGGGTGAGTTCAGCGTCCATGCGCGACACTCCCTTCCCCCTCCGGGAGAAGGGCCGGGGATGAGGGAGCGACCTGTCCAGCCTCGCCGACGCCGGCTATCCCTTGATCCAGCAACCTTTGTACGGTTTTCTCAAACACCTCCGCCGTCGCCTCGCCGACGATCTTGCCGCGCACCACACCCTGGCGATCCAGCAGCCAGGTGATGGGCAGGGCGTTGACGCCATAGGCCCGCGCGGTAGCGCCCTCGGGGTCGAGCAGCACGGGGTAACGGATACCCAACGGCTCGATGAAACGCCGCACGGTATCGCGATCCTGCGCCACGTTGACCGCCAGAATCTCCAGGCCACGTTCATGCAGGCGCGCGTACACCGGCTGCAATTCCGTCATTTCCTTGCGGCAATACGGGCACCAGTCGGCCCAGAAGCGAAGCGCCACGACCTTGCCGCTGAAGTCACTTGGCACCTTCACCTGATTACCGGCCAGGTTTGGTGCCTGGAAGGTGGGCGCCGCTTCACCGTTATTGGGTGGTTGGGCGCTGTCGCCACCGCAACCGGCGAGCAGACCAAGCAGCAGCACGCCGATGATCCAGACGACCCTGCTCCCCCCTTTATCAAAGGGGGGCTGGGGGGGATTTTCACCACCTTCGCCATACCCACCCTCGGCCAAATCCCCCCTGCCCCCCTTTAAGAAAGGGGGGTATGACCGCGTATATCCCGGAGTCACCATCTCACATCACCAGATTCGAACGTCGCAGATAAAACAGCACCGCCAGGCCGAACACGCCCAGCGCCGCCACCGCCACTTTCGCCAGACCCACCGCCACCCGCGGCGCCGCCAGTTTCAGGCTGTCCGCGCGCGCGGCGGCGGCGAGGCCGGCGCCGATGCCGGCCGCCGTGCCGAGGAACAGCGGCAGGTACAACACCCAACCGGCATAACCATGCTCGGCCTGCAACAGGCAGAACGGGCAATGGTGATTCGGCTGCTCGTAGATATAGGGCGCGATGAAGGCGACCACGGCGGCCAGGGCCAGCGGGAAATGCAGGCCCGCGAGCAGGCCGAACAAACGGCCGAAGCGGCCGCGCGCGAGAAACGCCACGCCGACCGCCAGCGTCGACAGCAAACCACCAAAGAACAAGGGCATGGCAGTGGCAACCGGCAAAGCGGCCATCTCCGCCGCGACCCCACCAGAGGCCGGTCCGAACAGGCTGCCGCAGCAGGAGGTGATGACTTCCGGATTCAGGTTCAGGTAATACAGCCAGAGCAGCACCGCCTGCGCCAACGCCAGCGGCGCCAGCAACAGCAGCAGGCGGTATTTGCCGCGTATCAGCGGGGTATCCCAGCCCAGGCCATCGAGATGGTTGAGCACCAGCCAGGCGGCGGCCAGAAAGAAGCCGGCGAGCATGGTCAACAGCGCCGGCATCCCCCAGGCATTGGCCTTGAGACTGCCCACCGCGCACATGGCGCCAGTGAAAAACGGCGCCATCGCATCGGCGTTGTGCGCGAACAACGCCAGAGCCGGCAGGCCCAACAGCAAGGACAGGCCCACCAGGGTGCCGACCAGATAAGTGCGCCGCTCCAGGGCGATCTGCCGCTCGCTGCCGCTGGCCGGGTTCCAGTGGCGCAACAAGTACAGCGCGAACACCCCGGAACCAACCAGCAGCAAGGCGTTGAGGCTGGCGGCGAGCAACAGAGCGAGGGCGGCGGGCTGGAAGATCATGGGAACACCGGGCCGGCGGGGGCGCCGGCGCTACATATCCGGCCGTCGCGCATGTCGATCACCCGTTCCACCAAGCCCGCCTCGAACACCAGCGGGTCGTGGCTGGAGACGATCAGGGTGCGGCCCTGGGCGCGCAGGTCGGCGAGGATGGCGAGAATCTGGCGCGACAAGTCGCTGTCGAGATGCGCGGTCGGCTCGTCGGCGAGAATGACCTTGGGATCGTTGATCAGCGCGCGCGCGATGGCCACCCGCTGCGCCTCGCCGCCAGACAGCCATTGCGTCTTCACCTCGGCGCGCCCGGCCAGGCCGAGGTCGTCCAGCAACTGCAAGGCGCGCGCCCTCACCTCGCGATAGGGCCGGCCGGTGGGCGTTGCCGGCAACATCACGTTTTCCAATACCGAGAGGCCCCGGATCAACTGGAATTGCTGGAACACAAAGCCGAAAGTGGCGCGGCGCAATTCGGTGAGAAAACGCTCCGACAGCGCCGAGATGTCGCGCCCGTCGAGCCGCACCCGGCCGCTGGTCGGCCGCGTCAGGCCGCCGATCAGCCCCAACAGCGTGGTCTTGCCGGAACCACTGGGACCACGCAAGGCGGTGGCGCGGCCCGGCTCGATGGCGAGGCTGACCTCGCGCACCGCGCTGAATTCATTCGGCCGGCCGGCATTGAAGGTCTTGCTGACCTGGAGGAGTTCAATCATGTGTGCTCCCCCCTTTATCAAAGGGGGGCGGGGGGGGATTTCTCCAAGGGCCGCACACATGCAAACGTCGGCAAATCCCCCCTGCCCCCCATGGCACTAAGTTAAGCCACCCAGGCCAGCATTGGCGCTGATCGGCCCCCACTCCCGCGGGCGGGAGAGGGTTGGGGTGAGGGCGTTGGTGGAGGTGGCGCGCTATCCATGCCCCCTCATCCCCGGCCCTTCTCCCGCCCGCGGGAGAAGGGAGAAAATCGCGCGCCGACCTTAACTTAGTGCCATGACCCCCTGCCCCCCTTTTCCAAAGGGGGGTTCCAGTTTGAAGCGCTCCACGCTTGAGTGATTTCATTCCCGCATCACCTCATCCGGGTCCAGCGTCGCCGCGCGCCAAACCGGAACCACGGTGGCCGCGACGAAGGGCAGCACGGTCAGGAAGAACAGCGTCGCGATCTGCGCGACATCCACCTGCGGCGCCAGCGCGAAGCGTGGATAAAGCACCGACCAGCCCTTGAGCACCGCCGTGAACAGCGGCGCATCGGCATAAAAAACATGCAGCCAGGCCAGCACATAGCCGGCCAGGAAAGCGCACAGCGAAACCAGTGCGCCCTCCCACAACTTCATGCGCAACACGTCGCCGGTCTCCCAGCCCACCGCTTTGAGGATGCCGATCTCGCGCCGCTCCTCGGCGGACAAACCTGAAGCCTTGTCCCAGGCGAGCAGCGCGAACGCCGCCATGAGGGTGGAGAGAAAGGTCAGCAGCACACCCTGGCGCCAGTTGAACGCCGCCTCGTAGCTGCGGCGCATTTCCTCGCGCGCGATCGCCCGCGCGCCGGGCAGGCGCTCCAGTACCTTTTCCGCCACCTTGCGCACCTCGCGCGGATTCGCCACGCGCAAGGCCAGGTCGGTATACAGGCCCGATTCGACGCCGAAGAAGGCGCGGAAATCGGCGGCATTGACCAGCATCAGATCGGCGCTGACCAACTCGGATTCGGCATCCAACACCCCCGCCAGGGTGAAGGCATAAGGCTTGCCATCGTAGCCGCGCAGGGACAGCACATCGCCCACCGCCAACCCGCGCGCCCGCGCCAGCGCCGCGCCGACCACCGCCTGGCCGGGCGCGGGCGGCGCGGCGTTGTCGAGCGTCACACTCCCCCCTTTTTTAAAGGGGGGTGGGGGGGATTTATCAGCCTGGCCCTGCCACGGAACCTCCGCAAATCCCCCCCCGCCCCCCTTTGATAA
>JAUXXW010000194.1 GCA_030684775.1 Pseudomonadota bacterium | reverse complement strand
GATTTCGGGAAGGTGTCACCCGCTGGGTGAGTAGACGTAGGTTGGGCAAAGCGCAGCGTGCCCAACATGGCGACGGGTTGTTGGGCACGCTGCGCTTTGCCCAACCTACGCTTCTACGGCTTCAACTGCTGGATTTAGGTTCATTTCGGGCTCCTTTCTTCTCGTGACTGGTTGAGACTTCTCCAGTCTGGCACTTCGATGCCGTGGCAGGGGGGAGGCGTCCATCCCATTGGAAAAGCGAAGCGCCTTCCGCCACCCATGCGGCGGATGACGCCTGCGGCTGATCCGCCCCACAGGAGACGATATGAGTAAACAAACCAGGGATGAATCGGGCGTGATCTCCCCCCTTTGGGAACGAGAGGAGGCCATGCGCCAGGTCGCCGAAACCGCGCGCCGCAGCGTGGCACTGGGCCTCAACCAGGGCACTTCCGGCAATGTCAGCGCGCGCTCGCCGGAGGGCTTCCTGATCACGCCGTCCGGGCGCGACATGACCGCCATCGACGCCGCCGAGATCGTGCCGATGGACATGAACGGCGCGGCACCCGCCGGGTTGAAGCCGTCCAGCGAGTGGCGCTTCCATCGCGACATTTACGCCGCCTTTCCCGAGGCGCGGGCGGTGGTGCACGCGCATTCACCGTTCGCCGTGGCGCTGGCCTGCCTGCGCCGCGACATTCCGCCGTTTCATTACATGGTGGCGATGGCCGGCGGCGTGGACATCCGCTGCGCCGCCTACGCCACCTTCGGCACCCAGGCCTTGTCGGATGCCGTGATCTCGTCCCTGCAAAACCGCCGCGCCTGCCTGATGGCCAATCACGGCCTGCTCGCCTGGGGGCACAGCCTGCATGGCGCGCTCGCTCTGGCGCTGGAAGTGGAAGCGCTCTGCGGCCAATATCTGCGCGCCTGCCAGGTGGGCGAGCCGGTGTTGTTGAGCGCGGCGGAAATGGCCGAGGTGCTGGAGAAGTTCAAGGACTATGGCGCGCAGGATTGATGCCATGAACACACGACCACCCCCGATCCACCACCGACTCTGACCAAGATGCGCTTCCTGTTCCTGCTCTTCCTGCTGCTCTCTCTGCCCATCTCGACCCTCGTTTTTCTACTCGCTTTGGCGACTTCGCCGGTGCCGGAGATCGAACGGCCGGCCACGCTGAAACTGGCTGATCTGGAACGCGGCCGACTCATCGTCGAATCGCTGGATCTGAAGCGCCTGAAGGAAGGCGAGGAGCGCCGCTTGCGCTTCGGCCAGGAGGATATGGAGCTGGCCCTGAACTGGCTGCTGGGCAGCCTGGGGCGGGGCGGCGCCGATGTCGCGATCGACGCGCAAAGTCTGCAAGTGCGCGCCAGCCTGCGTCTCCATAAATTGCCGCGCTATCTCAATTTTTCCCTGGCGTTCCGCCCGCAAGGCGACTTGCTGGTGCCCAGCGGCGTGCGTCTCGGCAAGGTACCGTTGCCGGCCCGATTGACCGGCAAACTGCTCGGCGCATTGCTGGCCATCTCGCCGGCGGCGGAGCAATACGGGGTGGTGCGCGACATGCTGCGCAAGGCCGTGCTACAGCCGGGACATCTGGAACTCACCCTGGTCTGGCGCGGCGCCGAATTTCAGAAGGCCATGCGGACCGCCGGCTGGAACCCCGCCGGCATGGATCGTGCCGCGTTGGAGCCATACCGCGAACGCCTGGCCGCCACGCGCGGCAATGACTACGCGACACTCCTGGGCGCCGCCTTCGCGCTGGCGAGGGAACGCTCGCTCAAGGGCGATCCGGTGGCGGAAAACCATAGCGCGATCACCGCCCTGGCCGAGGCCGCCTTGGGCGGACGCCTGTTTGCCGGCCCGGGTGACAAGAAACTCCGACGCAAGGGCGGCGCGCATCTGGCTGGCCGTGACGATTTCGCGCAGCACTTCGGGCTGTCCGCCTTCATCGCCATCATGGGCGGCGAAGGCGTGGCCGATCTGGCCGGGCTTTACAAGGAAGTGCGCGATGCCAGCGGTGGCAGCGGCTTTTCCTTCAACGACCTGGCCGCCGACAAGGCCGGCAGCCGCCTCGGCGAACTGGCCACGCGTTCGCCCGAGACGGCGCGGCGGGTGCAGGACAAACTGGCGGGCACACATGACGCGCGGCTGTTTTTCCCGGAGGTGAAGGATCTGCCGGAATTCATGAACCAATCGCAGTTCGAGCGCCGCTTTGGCGGTGTCGGCCAGCCTGCTTACGTCAAACAGGTTCGGGAGATCGAGGCCCGTATCGCCGCGCTGCCGTTGTATCGGTAACTTCCCAATAACTCACGGCGGCGCTGACGCAAACCGGTAGGTTGGGCAAAGCGAAGCGTGCCCAACAGACGGGCGCCCTATTGGTTCAATCGGGTGTACGCCCGCTTTCTTGCTTCCGCGCGCTCGGTTAGCATGTTTGCCGCACTGCACAACCTCCCAGGAGACGGTCATGCCGCAAACCAAGATTCTGCTCGACGAGAGCGATATTCCCACCCACTGGTACAACGTCGTCGCCGACATGCCCAACAAGCCGGCGCCGCCGCTGGGACCGGATGGCAAGCCGGTGGGACCGGAGGCGCTGGCGCCGATCTTTCCGATGGCGCTGATCGAGCAGGAAGTGTCGGCGGAACGCTGGATTCCCATTCCCGAGCCGGTGCGCGAGGCTTATCGCCTGTATCGCCCGACGCCAATGTTCCGCGCGCACCGCCTGGAGCAGATGCTGGGCACCCCGGCGCACATCTATTACAAATATGAGGGTGTCTCCCCGGCCGGCTCGCACAAGGTCAACACCTCCATCCCGCAGGCCTATTACAACGCTCAGGCCGGCATCCACCGCCTCGCCACGGAAACCGGCGCCGGCCAGTGGGGCTGCTCCCTGGCCCTGGCCGGGCAGATGTTCGGCATCGACGTGCGCGTGTTCATGGTGAAGGTGAGCTACGACCAGAAGCCGTTCCGTCGCTCGATGATGCACACCTGGGGCGCCGAAGTGTTCGCCAGCCCCTCGCCGCACACCGTCACCGGCCGCAAGGCGCTGGAAGTCGACCCGAATTCGCCCGGCTCCCTGGGGATGGCCATTTCCGAGGCCGTGGAAGAGGCGGCCAGCCGCCCGGACACCAATTACGCCCTCGGCTCGGTGCTCAACCATGTCTGCCATCACCAGACCATCATCGGCCTGGAAGCGAAGAAGCAGTTCGAGAAAGTGGGCGAATACCCGGACGTGGTGATCGCCTGCTGCGGCGGCGGCTCCAACTTCGCCGGCGCCGCCTTCCCCTTCCTCGCGGACAAGGCGGCGGGCGACCCGAGGGCGAAAAACACGCGCCTGCTCGCGGTGGAACCGACCTCTTGCCCGACGCTCACGCGCGGCCACTACGCCTACGACTTCGGCGACAGTGTCGGCCTGACACCGATGATGTTGATGTACACCTTGGGCCACGACTTCATGCCGCCCAGCATCCACGCCGGTGGCCTGCGCTATCACGGTGATTCGCCGTTGGTGTCGCAGCTCTACCACGAGAAGTTGATCGAAGCCGTGGCGGTGCCGCAACTGGCCACCTTCGAGGCGGGCGTCGCGTTCTCCCGCGCCGAAGGCATCATTCCCGCGCCCGAGTCTTGCCACGCCATCCGCGCCTGTATCGACGAAGCCCTCAAGTGCAAGGAAAGCGGCGAGCCCAAGGTGTTGTTCTTCAACCTGTCCGGCCACGGCCATTTCGACATGGCCTCCTACGACAAGTACTTCTCCGGTCAACTGGAGGACTTCGAGTATCCGGCGGCGGCCATCGACGAAGCTCTGCATCATCTGCCCAAGGTCGGATGATGCGCTGCACAAGTAATGGGTTGTGGGCGGTGCGGCGGCTCTGTTAGCATCGCGCGCCATGAATACCCACTACGCGCACTTCTACTTTACGTTTCCGACCGCACTGGCGGCCGGGATCGATTGACGCGCGCGCAACACCGCTTCATCTACCCGAGAAACCGCCAGGCACTGGCGGTTTTTTCGTTTCAGGCTGGCACCTCACCCCCAACCCCTCTCCCAGTGGGAGAGGGGAGCTTCAAGCGTCGCTGACGCGACGTTTGTGTTTAATGGAGTTTTTGACATGACCGGATACCGTACCGACGACACCCGCATCGAACAGGGCGACGAACTGCTCGCGCCGATGCAGATCATGCGCGAGCTGAAGGCCAGCGAAGCGGCCCTGCGCACCACCTATCTGGCGCGCACCCGCATTCATGATGTGTTGCGCGGCGCCGACGACAGGTTGGCGGTGGTGGTCGGCCCCTGTTCCATCCACGACGCCGGCGCCGCGCTGGAATACGCGAAAAAGCTGAAGCCGCTGGCGGAGGAACTGGCGCGCGACCTGATCGTGGTCATGCGGGTCTATTTCGAGAAGCCGCGCACCACGGTGGGCTGGAAAGGCCTGATCAACGACCCGCACATGGACGAGAGCTTCGACATCAACGAAGGCCTCCGCCAGGCGCGCAAGCTGCTGCTGGAAATCAACGAGATGGGCCTGCCCTGCGGCACCGAATTCCTCGACCTGATCTCGCCGCAGTACATCGCCGACCTGGTCGCCTGGGGCGCCATCGGCGCCCGCACCACGGAATCGCAATCGCACCGGCAACTGGCCTCCGGCCTGTCCTGCCCGGTCGGTTTCAAGAACGGCACCGACGGCAACCTGCGTATCGCCGTGGACGCGATCAAGGCCGCCGCCTCGCATCACCACTTCGTCTCCATCACCAAGTCCGGCCATGTCGCGGTGTTCAAGACCAAGGGCAACGAGGATTGCCACGTCATCCTGCGCGGCGGCAAGCAGCCCAATTTCGATGCCCAGAGCGTCAACGCCGCCTGTGGCGAACTGGCCTCCTCCGGCCTGCGCCAGCAGGTCATGATCGACTTCTCCCACGCCAATTCCAGCAAGCAGTATCAGCGCCAACTGGAAGTCGGCCACGACGTCGCCGAGCAACTCGCGGCGGGCGACAAACGCATCATGGGCGTGATGGTCGAAAGCCACCTGGTCGCCGGTCGTCAGGATCTCAAGCCCGGCGTGACGTTGACCTACGGCCAGTCCATCACCGACGCCTGCATCAGTTGGGACGACACCGAACCCCTGCTGCGCGAACTCGCCGAAGCGGTACGCAACCGCCGCCTGACGCAGCCCAGCGACGAACAGTAGGAGACGAGACGGGTAGGTTGGGCAAAGCGAAGCGTGCCCAACATCGCGGCGATTCGTCAGGCACGCTTCGTTTTGCCCAACCTACAATGGATTCCGGGCGGCTCGATGAACATGAGTTAGAATGCCGCCCGGCGGGCCCCCCCGCATGGCTAAGCCGTGAACCTGGTCAGGTCCGGAAGGAAGCAGCCACAGCAGCCGATGCCAGTGCCGGGGACCAGGCTCGCCACCTTATTTCTTAAGGCGCGATGCCCAGCGCGCGCCGCACCCACTGACGGGCAAGGCCGGATGGCCACCCGGTAATTGAAACCTGCCGTAGGAGCGGACCGTGTCCGCGATCACAACGGTCGCAATCGCGGACACGGTCCGCTCCTACGTGCTGGCCATTGTCATACGCTAACGCCCACGCCCACATGAGCCACCAAGTCCTCGCACGAAAATGGCGCCCCAAGCGCTTTGACCAACTGGTCGGCCAGGAGCATGTGGTGCGCGCGCTCTCCAACGCCCTGGCCAGCGGCCGCCTGCATCACGCCTACCTGTTCACCGGCACCCGCGGGGTCGGCAAGACCACGCTGGCGCGCATTCTGGCGAAGTGCCTCAACTGCATCCCGGGCGTCACCCCGGAACCGTGCGGCGAATGCGCCGCCTGCCGCGAGATCGACAGCGGTCGTTTCGTCGACCTGATCGAAATCGACGCCGCTTCCAACACCGGCATCGACAACATGCGCGAGGTGATCGATAACGCCCAGTACGCGCCCACCGCCGGCCGCTACAAGGTTTACATCATCGACGAAGTGCACATGCTCTCGAAGAACGCCTTCAACGCCATGTTGAAGACGCTGGAAGAGCCGCCCGGCCACGTCATCTTCATCCTCGCCACCACCGACCCGCAGAAAGTCCCGGTCACGGTGTTGTCGCGCTGTCTCCAGTTCAACCTGAAGCAGATGCCGCCCGGCCATGTCGCCGGCCACTTGAAGAACGTGCTGGAAGCCGAAAACGTGCCGTTCGAGGCCGGCGCCATCAACCTTCTCGCGCGCGCCGCCGCCGGCAGCATGCGCGACGCCCTCTCGCTCACCGACCAGGCCATCGCCTACGGCAGCGGCCAGATCAAGGAAGACGACACCCGCGCCATGTTGGGCGTGATCGACCAGGCCTACCTGATGCCGGTGCTGGAAGCCATGGCCGACGGCGACGGCCCGCGCCTGATGAACGAGGCGGCGGAACTGGCCGCACGCGGCTTCTCCTTCGACGCCGCCCTGCAGGATCTCGCCGGCCTGCTGCACCAGGTCGCCCTGGCCTTGAGTATCCCCGAGGCGGTGGCGGAGGACGCCCCGGAACGCGAACGCCTGTTCGAACTGGCGGCGCGGCTCGACCCGGAACGGGTACAGGTGCTCTACCAGATCGCCACCCTCGGCCGCCGCGACCTGGAATGGGCGCCGGACGAATACGCCGGCTTCAGCATGACCCTGTTGCGCATGCTCGCCTTCGCGCCCTCCGATAGCGCCCCGCAAGCCCGCGCCACGCCGCCGACAGCGCGGCCCGAGTCACGACCGGAACCGCGTCCCGCGCCGCCCCGCCCGGCCGCACCGCCGCCACCCTGGGATCAGGCCGCCAATGAAACGCTTCCCTCGCCCGTGGGCGGGAGAGGGGTTGGGGGTGAGGGGCGTGGCGATGGCGGCGAATGGCGCAGCCTCGCCGAAAGCCTGCCCGGCGCTACCCGCCAGCTCGCCATGCAGTGCGAACGCCTGGAACACAGCGGCAACACCCTGCGTTTGCGTCTGCCGGAGAACCAGAAGACCCTGCTCGACAACTTCGGCGACAAGCTCCAGGTAGCACTCGCGGAGAAACTCGGCGTCGGCCTGAAAGTCGAATTCGAGCTCGCCGCCGCGATCAGCCAGTCGCCCGCCGCCGCCCGCGCCCGCGAACAGGCCACGCGCCAGGCCGAGGCGGAAGCCGCGATTCACGGCGATCCGTTCGTCCAGACCCTGGTCCGCGAATGCGACGCGACCGTCGCCAACATCCGCGCGACAGGCTGAATGTGTAGCGCCGGCATCCTTGCCGGCGTCTTTAAAAATGCCGGCGCGCCCTAAAGGATACCGTCCCTTCGGGACATAACGCCGGCAAGACTGATAGAGGAAAGACATGCTCAAAGGTGGAATGGGTGGCATCGGCAACCTGATGAAACAGGCCCAGGCGATGCAGGAAAACATGCAGAAGATGCAGGCCAAGCTGGCCGAGCTGGAAGTCGAGGGCGTCTCCGGCGCCGGCCTGGTCAAAGTGGTCATGACCGGCAAGCACGACGTCCGCCGCGTCGCCATCGATCCCAGCCTGCTCGGCAGCGCCGAGGCCGACGACAAGGAAATGCTGGAAGACCTGATCGCCGCCGCCGTGAACGACGCGGTGCGCAAGATCGAGGATACCGTGCAGGAAAAAATGGCCTCCGCCACCGCCGGCCTACCCCTGCCGCCTGGGTTCAAGATGCCGTTTTAATGTAGCGCCGGCTTCCAGCCGGCTGTTTTCAAAGACGCCGGCAAGGATGCCGGCGCTACAAAACCCCCATGCCGCTTCCCTCATCACTCGAATCCCTGATCGACGCCCTGCGCGCCTTGCCGAGTGTCGGGCCGAAGTCGGCGGCGCGGATGGCTTATCACCTGTTGCAGCGCGACCGCAACGGCGCCGCGCGGCTGGCCGCCGGCCTCATCCACGCCCTGGAGAAGTTGCACCACTGCCAACGCTGTAACAACTTCAGCGAAGCGCCGGTGTGCGACACCTGCGCCAGCCCGCGCCGCGATGCGCGCCAGTTGTGCGTGGTGGAAATGCCCACCGACCTCAATCGGCTGGAAGAGACCCAGGCCTACAAGGGGCTTTATTTCGTGTTGATGGGCAGGCTCAGCCCGCTCGATGGCATCGGCCCGCGCGAAATCGGCCTGGAAAGATTGATCGAGCGCGCCCGTGACGGTGTCACCGAAGAAGTGATATTGGCCACCAACTTCACCGCCGAGGGCGAAGCCACCGCCCACTACGCCAGCGAACTGCTGAAAGCGCGCGGCCTCAAGGTCACCCGCATCGCCCGCGGCCTGCCGGCGGGCGGCGAACTCGAACACGTCGATGGCATGACCATCGCCCAGGCGCTGCTGGATCGGCGGCCGGCATGACCTTGTACTCAAGGGGCCGTAGGTTGGGCAAAGCGCAGCGTGCCCAACAACACCGCCGCCATGTTGGGCACGCTTCGCTTTGCCCAACCTACTTGTGAATTCAAAGGAATGAACATGGAACTGACCGCTCTCACCGCCCTCACCCCCCTGGATGGCCGCTATCGCCGCACTGGCGGCAAGCTGACACCGTATTTCAGCGAATTCGGCCTGATCCGCTATCGGGTGAAAGTGGAAATCGAATGGTTGAAGGCACTCGCCGCTGAGCCGGCCATCGCCGAAGTGCCGCGCTTCTCCGCCGCCACCCTGATCGAGCTGGACGCGCTTGCCGACAATTTCTCGGTGGTCGACGCGGAATGGGTGAAGAACATCGAGAAGACCACCAACCACGACGTCAAGGCGGTCGAATACTTCCTCAAGGAACGCCTCGCCGGCAACGCGGAAGTCATGGCGGTGAAGGAATTCATCCACTTCGCCTGCACCTCCGAGGACATCAACAACCTCTCCCACGCCCTGATGCTGGACGCCGCGCGACGTGAGGTGATGTTGCCGACGATGCGCCAAGTGGAAGCGCGGCTGGTCGAACTGGCTGTTCAACTGGCCGAACTGCCCATGCTCGCGCGCACCCACGGCCAGCCTGCCTCGCCCACCACCCTGGGCAAGGAAATGGCCAACGTCGCCTATCGCGTCGAACACGCCATCGCCCGTTTCGAGGACGTCGCCTGTCTGGGCAAGATCAACGGCGCCGTCGGCAACTACAACGCGCATCTGTCCGCCTACCCGGATTTCGACTGGGAAGGCTTCGCCAAGCGTTTCGTGGAAGGCCTCGGCCTCGCCTTCAACCCCTACACCATCCAGATCGAGCCGCATGACTACATGGCCGAGATGTACGACGCCTGCGCGCGGCTGAACACCATCCTGATCGACCTCGACCGCGATGTCTGGGGCTATATCTCGCAGGGTTATTTCAAACAGAAGGTGAAGGAAGGCGAGGTCGGCTCTTCGACCATGCCGCACAAGGTCAACCCGATCGATTTCGAGAACTCGGAAGGCAACCTCGGTCTGGCCAACGCCGTCCTGCGCCACCTCTCGGAAAAGCTGCCGATCTCGCGCTGGCAGCGCGACCTGACCGACTCCACCGTCTTGCGCAACATGGGCGTGGCGCTCGGTTATGCGTTACTCGGCTATGAAAGCCTGCTGCGCGGCTTGGGCAAACTGGAAGCCAACCCGGCGAAACTGCTGGAAGACCTGGATCACAACTGGGAAGTGCTGGCCGAGCCGATCCAGACCGTGATGCGCCGCTACGGCGTGCCCAATCCCTACGAGCAGTTGAAGGCACTCACCCGCGGCAAGGGCGGCATCAACCGGGAAACCCTGGCTACTTTCATCCACAGTCTCCTCATTCCCGAAGAAGCGAAGCGCCTGCTGCTGGAAATGACCCCCGCCAGCTACATCGGCCGCGCGGTGGAACTGGCACGGCGGATCAAGGAGTAGAGACTCCCCCCTTTCCCGAAGGGGGGCGGGGGGGGATTTCTACCAGGTGGGCGCCAGCGCGAGCGTCGCTAAATCCCCCCTAACCCCCCTTTGAGAAAGGGGGGAAGAAGTTCAGCCACCTTTCCGCTTGATCACGAATTCGGTCATCGAGTTGATCGAGCCGAGGTTGTCGATGTTGATTTCTTCCTGCTTCAGCGGCATCTGGTAGGCGTCTTCGTACCAGACCACCAATTCCAGAATGGCGGCCGAATCGACGTAGCCAGTGGCGGGGATGAGGTCATCGTCGCCGATGTCGGAGGCGTCCATGCCCAGGTTTTTCGCCAGTTCGATCACTTTGGCGCGCACGGCGGCCTTGATGGCATCACGGTCGAGATTCATTCGGGTTTCCTTGTTCTGGTCAATGGAACCCACCGTAGGAGCGGACCGTGTCCGCGATTTCAACGGTGGCTATCGCGGACTCGGTCCGCTCCTACGGGCAGGCATGTGGTTCACGTTACACGGGTGGTTTCGCCAGCTCCATCAGCAGCCGCGCGACGTCGAAGCCGGACAGCACGCGATGGTCGTAGCTGGCGCCGAGCACGGCGCGCCCGCTCCCCTTGGGGGCGGCGTGGGCGATCATCAGTGAGCAATAGGGCGGCAGGATGGGAATGTGGCGGCTGACATTCCAGCGCGCCATGCTGGAGAAGGCGATGGTGGCGCCCGAGGTCTCCTCGCGCGAGAGCTTGCGCTGGAGGGCGTGGCGCTGCACTTCGCCGAGGTTCTCGATGAAGGGCTTGGTGTCCAGGGTGTCGGCGTCGCGCACCACGGTCAGATAAAGCGTTTCGCCGGCTTGCACGGTGAAACCGAGGTTCACCGGCTGGTACTGGAAGCGTTTGCCGTTGACCACGGTGGCGTTCAGCCGGGGGCTGGCTTTCACCAGTTGCACATAGCGATAGGCCAGCAGCGGCAGCAGCGGCGAGAGCATCAGCTTGTTTTCGGCGGCGTAGGCGGCAGCGTGCGCTTCCCAGTCCTTCGGGTCGTATTCCACTTCCAGATAGGTGGCGGCGGCGTGGTCGCGGTGCCAGGACACGGTGATCAGCATGCCGCGTTCCTCGGCATTGAGATCGACCAACTGGCCGGGCACGTCGGGCAGGCTTTCCTGGGCCGAGACGGTGACGGCGGGGGTGTGGTCGCGGCGCTGGATGCCGTGCGCGGCGATATATGCCTCGACGTCGGCCAGGCTCAGTCGCTCGCTTGAGGCGGGTACCGCGCCAGCGTCGAGACCGAGTTCCTTCAACAGGGCGCGCGCCTTGGCGGTCGGGCGGACATTGCCGCCCGCCGCGACGGCGGCGGCAACTGGGGTTTCCGGAACCGGCTCGTCGGCGGTTTCGCCCTGCCAGAGCAGGATGGAACCGACCGCGACCTTGTCGTCCACTTCACACATCAGTTTGAGCACGTAGCCGTCGTTTTCGGCGGCGACTTCGACGATGGCCTTGTCGGTTTCCACGTCGAGGACGATGTCGCCTTGCTTGACGAAATCGCCGACACCGACACGGAAGGCGATGACCTGGACGATGTCGTCATTGTTGTTGACGCGCGGGGCGTGGAGTGCAACGGCCATAGTATTCCCTCGTGAATGTAGGGCGGAAAAGCGCAGCGCCTTCTGCCTAGTAAAGGTTATCCAGGATGTCTTCGATCAGCCGGTCGGCGTCCGGCAGGATCTGGCGTTCCAGGCTGCGCGCGGAGGCGATCGGCACCGGCGGCGTGCCGATGCGGAAGCACTGGCCCTTGAAACCGGCCTCCAGCAGGCTGGCGGCGATTTCCGCGCCGATGCCGAATTCGTGATGCGATTCCTCGGCGATCACCACCCGCTCGCTGTGCATGAGTTGCGCCAGCAGGGTACGGCGCGGCAGCGGCGAGAGCAGGGCGGGGACGACGATGTCCACCATCAGTTCCTCCTCGTCCTCCAGCCGTTTCGCCGCCTCCTCCACCACCGGCAACATGCCGCCGTAAGTGACGATGGTCAGATCCGCGTCCGCGCGGCGGCGCAGCAGAGTGGGGAACAGTCCTGCCGCGAGGTCGTCCGAGTCGGCCGCCAGCGCCGCGTAGTCGCCGCCGTCCATCGTTTCCCCGTAGAGCAGCTTGTGCTCCAGGAACAGGGTGGGATAGGGCCATTGCCGGGCGGCATCGACCAGCAGGCGAGCGACATCGTGGCGCTGGCTGCCGTAGAGGACGGTGAGGCCGGGAATGGAGGTGAAAATGTTTTCCGGGCTCTGGCTGTGGGTGGGGCCATAGCCGCGACGGCCGCCCGAGGGGGTGCGCAGGATCAACGGCACCGTCACTTCCGGGAACACGCCGGGGAACTTCACCGCATGGTTGTAGAGCTGATCCATGCACAGGGACAAAAAGTCCGCGAACATGATTTCCAGGATCGGGCGGAAGCCGTCCATGGCCAGGCCGATGGCGGCGCCGGTGATGCCGGCTTCCGATATGGGCGTTGAAATGACGCGACCGGGGAAGGCGGTGCTCAAACCTTGCGTCACCTTGAAGGCGCCGCCGTAGGGGTCGTGCAGGTCCTCGCCGAGCACGACGGTGTCGGGATAAGTGGCGAGCAGGTGATTCAGCGCGGCGTTGATGGCCAGGCGCACGCTGGTCTTGCCGGTCACCACCGGGTAACTCGGCAGCGGGCCGCGCAATTCAAGGGCGCGGTCGAAGATGTGTTCCGGCGCGTCGTCATAAACCGCTTCCGGCGAGGCGTCGGCGGCCTCCCGCACCTGTTCGATGAAGGCGGCGTTGCGCGCTTCGATGCCGGCGCGCAAGGCATCCGGGAGACGCCGGCCCATCGCGGCGAGGGGATCGCGGGCGCGGATGGCGGCGACCACGGCCTCGTCGCGCAGGTCGTCGCCCTTGGAATGCGGCCCCATGCGACGGGTGTCGATCACCAGGAAGCCGGGGCGCTGCTTGTCGCGCACCGCTTGCACCGCCGCTTCCACCTGTTCGAAGAAATCGGGCGCGGCGTCGTCCACTCGCCAGGTTTGCAAGCCGAAGGCGGCGCCGCGCGCCTGGATGTCGCCGCCCAGGTTCTGCCAGGGCTCGGTGGTCTGGGAAATGCCGTTGTTCTCCACCACCACCAGGAAGGGCGCGGCCCAGACCGAGGCGAGGTTCATGGCTTCGTACAGGAGACCCTGGCCGAGGGTGCCGTCACCGATCATCGCGGCGACCACCGCGCCGGAGCCATGCAACTTGCGCGCCAGGGCGAGGCCGGCGCCGATGCCGGTCATGCCGCCCTGGACGCCGTTGGAATGGAAGTGGCGCCAGACCAGATGCTGGCTGCCACCGCGTCCGCCGCAGGCACCCGCCGCACGGCCCATGATTTCCGCCACCAAGCCGACGAATTCGCCGGAATAGCTGAGGAAATGGCCGTGGTTGCGGTGGTTGGAGAGCGCCGCGTCCTCCGGGTGGGTGAGCGCCCGCACCACCGCCATGGCGCAGATTTCCTGGCCCAGGCAGGTATGCGTGGTGCCGGAGACGAAGCCGCGCGAGAACTGGTCGAGCACCAGTTGTTCGCTGGAGCGGATCAGGTGTCCGTAGGCGTAGAGGTCTTCCGGCGTGGTGCCGATGATCGGCTTGCCGTGGGCATCGCGTTCAAAACCGGGGATGGACAAGCTGGGCATGGCGGATATCGTGGTGTGTAGAGCGGATCGCGTCCGCGATCATTTGCGTAGGGCTATCGCGGACACGGTCCGCTCCTACGGGCTGGGGCGCGAGCTTAACCCAGTTTTCCCGGCCTTTGTGCTAACGTCCCCGCGCTCCCACGGACTCCCCCTTGATATGGCTCTACCCAAACTCGAACCCATACGCGACGAAGATTTGCCGGCGTTCTGCGAATTCCTGCACGCCAATCTCAATCCCAGCCACCCGGCCGATGTGTGGGCCGACGCCTTTCGCCAGAACTGGGGCGTGGACAGGCCCAACAACGGTTTTCTGATTCGTGACGATGCCGGCAACATCGTCGGCGGCATCGGTGCCATCTACGCCGCCTATCCGGTGCGCGGCAAGATCGAGCGGTTCTGCAACATCACCAGTTGGATGGTGCTGGACGCTTACCGCACCCAGAGCATGCGTCTGGCGATGGCGGTGATCTCGCAGCCCGGATTCAATTTCACCGACCTCTCGCCCACCGCCGTGGTGGAGCAATCGCTCAAGTTCCTCAAGTTCCAGCCCATGAACGAGGCGCGCACGGTGCTGTTCAACCTGCCGGCGCCACAGCAGCGTTTGCTGGGCGCGGGTGTGCTGACCGATCCGGCGCGGATCGAAGCGGCGCTGGATGCGGCCTCGCTCAAGGTTTACCAGGACCACAGGCATTTTCCCTGGCTGCGTTTTGTCGCCGTCGGCAAGGGTAATGAACGCAGCCTGGTGGTCTACAAGCGCGCCACCCTGAAGCACCTGCCCAGCGCGGAAATCGTCGGCTTCACCAACCCGGAGGTGTTTCTCAAGTACCTGCCCGTGCTCGGCTGCCATTTTCTGCTTTCCGGCATGGCCACCACGCGGGTGGAAAGCCGCCTGTTGCCGGGCAAACCGGCCTGGCCGCATACCGAGTTGAAGGGCTACCGCAACAAGGTGTTCCGCGGCGAAGGCATTGGCGAAGCCGATGTGCAGAATCTCTACTCGGAAAGCGCGGCCCTTGATATCTGACCTGTTTCCCAACGCGCGGCGCATCCCGGTACCGGCCGCCACGCGCCCCATCCTGTCGGTGGTGATCCACACCGAGGAGGAGTTCGACTGGGGCCGCGAACACGCGCGCGAGGAAGTCGGCGTCGAGCACATGCGCCACATCGGCCGCGCCCAGGACATTTTCGACGCCTTCGGCATCGTCCCCAACTACGTCATCGACTACCCCATCGCCAGCCAGCCGCTGGGTTATGAAACCCTGCGCCGCTACCAGGATGAGGGCCGCGCCCTGATCGGCGCGCATCTGCACCCCTGGGTATCGCCGCCGTTGACCGAGGCACTCACCCGCGCCAACACCTATCCTGGCAACCTGCCGCGCGAACTGGAATACGAGAAGTTGCGCATCCTCACCGAGACCATCGCGGATAACTTCGGCACGCGGCCCCTGACCTACCTGGCGGGCCGCTACGGCAACGGCCCCAACAGCGCTGCCCTCCTGGAACAACTGGGTTACGAAGTGGACATCAGCGTGGCGCCACCCATCGACTACAGCGCGGACGGCGGCCCGGACTATTCGGGTTTCAGCGCCGCGCCGTTCTGGTTCGGCGGGCGGCGCCAACTGTTGGGGCTGCCCGGCGCCGGCTGCTATGCCGGTTGGCTGAAAGGCGCCGGCGCGCCGTTTTATCGCCTGATCACCCACCCGCGCTTGCGTTGGGCGCGCCTGCCCGGCATCACCTCGCGCCTGCGCGCCTTCGAGCGCATCCGCCTGTCGCCGGAGGACTACACCCTGGCGGAGATGCAACGGATGACCCGCGCCATGCTGAGTGAGGGCCAGCGCATCTTCGTGTTCAGCTTCCACTCCCCTTCGGTGCATCCCGGTTACACGCCCTATGTGCGCGACGCGGCCGGCCTGGAACGCTTCCTGGACAAGACACGCGGCTACTTCGAGTGGTTCACGCGGGAATTGAATGGGCAAAGCATGACGCCGCTGGAGATCAAGGCGATGCTTGCCGGCACGTAGGAGCGGACCGCGTCCGCGATTTTTGCGTAGGACTATCGCTATCGCGGACTATCGCGGACGCGGTCCGCTCCTACGGGCATGATCCGTCGCCCGGATGATCGTCCGGCAGGCGGCCGAGCATCGCTTCAAGGTATAGTTCGCCCGCTTTTTTGAACACATAGCCAGCACAAACATGGAAAAGAACGCACGAATCTATCTGGCCGGACACAGGGGTCTGGTCGGAAGCGCCCTGCAACGCGCCCTGACACGCGCCGGGCATGACGAACCGATCACTCGTACCCACGCCGAACTGGATCTGACCGACCCGGTGGCCGTGCGCGCCTTCTTCGAGGAAACGCGCCCGGAGTATGTGTTTCTGGCGGCGGCCAAGGTGGGGGGTATCCATGCCAACAGCACCTATCCGGTGGAGTTCCTGCAGGACAACCTGCTGATCGAAACCCACGTCATTCGCGAAGCGTGGCGTGGCGGGGTGAAGAAACTGCTGTTCCTGGGGTCGTCCTGCATCTACCCCAAGCTCTGCCCGCAACCGATCAAGGAAGAATATCTGCTGACCGGCCCGCTGGAACCGACCAATGAGGCCTATGCGCTGGCCAAGATCGCGGGCATCAAGCTTTGCCAGAGTTACAACCGGCAGTACGGCACGCAATTCATCAGCGCCATGCCCACCAACCTGTACGGCCCGCAGGACAACTTCCATCCCACTGATTCCCATGTGCTGCCGGCCCTGCTGCGCAGGTTCCATGAAGCCAAAGTGTCGGGCCAGGCACAGGTGACGGTGTGGGGCAGCGGCACGCCCATGCGGGAATTTCTGCACTGTGACGATCTCGCCGACGCCTGCCTGCACCTCATGGATCACTACCAGGGAGACATGCCGATCAACATCGGCTGGGGCAAGGATTGCAGCATCCGCGAACTGGCGGAGACGGTGGCCCATGTGGTCGGGTATGGGGGTGAAATCGTCTTCGACGCGAGCAAGCCGGACGGCACCCCGCGCAAGGTGCTGGACACCGGCCGGCTGACCGGGATCGGTTTCACACCCAAAATCTCCCTGCACGACGGGGTCGAGCAGACTTACCGCTGGTACCTCGATGCGCTCAAGGCCGGCCAGATCAAATTTTGAGGAACATCATGAACAAGATTGCATTGATTACCGGGGTTACCGGCCAGGATGGCGCCTATCTCGCCGAATTCCTGTTGAACAAGGGCTACGAAGTCCACGGCATCAAGCGCCGTAGCTCGCTGTTCAACACCGACCGCATCGACCACCTGTATCAGGACCCGCACGAGACCGGGCGCAAGTTCATCCTGCACCACGGCGACCTCACCGACTCCTCCAGCCTGATCCGCATCATCCAGCAGGTGCAGCCCGACGAAATCTACAACCTTGCCGCGCAATCGCATGTCGCGGTGAGCTTCGAGGAACCGGAATACACCGCAAACTCCGACGCTCTCGGTTCCCTGCGCATCCTCGAAGCCATCCGCATCCTCGGTCTGGAAAAGAAGACGCGCTTCTATCAGGCCTCCACCTCCGAACTGTTCGGCCTGGTGCAGGAAACCCCGCAGAAGGAAACCACGCCGTTCTACCCGCGCAGCCCTTACGCCTGCGCCAAGCTGTATGCCTACTGGATCACGGTCAACTACCGCGAGGCCTACGGCATGTATGCCTGCAACGGCATTCTGTTCAACCACGAAAGCCCGATTCGCGGCGAAACCTTCGTCACCCGCAAGATCACGCGAGCTCTGGCCCGGATCAAGCTTGGCCTGCAAGAAAACCTCTACCTCGGCAACATGGATGCCAAGCGCGACTGGGGCCACGCCAAGGACTACGTGGAAATGCAGTGGTTGATGCTGCAACAGGAACAGCCGGAGGATTTCGTCATCGCCAGCGGGGTGCAATACAGCGTGCGCGACTTCGTCGATGCCGCCGCCACGGAACTCGGCATGAGCATCCGATGGGAAGGCCAGGGCGCGGAAGAGAAAGGCTACGACGCCACCGGCAAGGTCATCGTCGCCGTCGACCCCCGCTACTTCCGCCCCACCGAGGTGGAAACCCTGTTGGGCGACCCGTCCAAAGCCAAAGCCAAGCTGGGCTGGACGCCGAAGATCACCTTCGCCGAACTCGTGGCGGAAATGGTGCGTGAAGACCTCAAGGCCGCCGAGCGCGACGAACTGGTCAAAAAACACGGCTACAAGGCCATGGATTACCACGAGTGATCCACGCGAACGCCCCCGCTCCTCTTCAACCCGCCACGAGAACCCAGCCATGACCCAGAACACCCCCACCAGCGGCGGCGCCACGCCACGCGGCCCCGCCGATCCCGCGCTCGGCGGGATTTCCCTGGTGTTCCCGGTATTCAACGAATCTTTCATCATCGAGCAGACCCTGCGCAACTACATTGCCGAACTGGCGCCGCGTGTCACCGATCTGGAAGTCATCGTCGCCGAGGACGGCAGCACCGACGACACCAAGGCGGTACTGGAGCGACTCGCGGAGGAACTACCCATCCGCCTGTTCACCAGCGACGAGCGCAAGGGCTACCAGAAGGCGGTGATGGATGCCGTCAGCCATGCCACCAAGCCCTGGGTCTTCCTGGTCGATTCCGACTATCAGTTCGCGGTGATCGACTTCTGGCGTCTGGAGCCCTACCGCAAGGACTACGACGTGATTCTCGGCATGAAGTCGCCACGCAAGGACCCCTTCTACCGCGTCTGGCTGTCCGGCGGTTACAACTGGCTGCTGCGCATCTTCTTCAAGCTGCCTTATCGGGACATGGACACCGGTTTCCGTCTGCTCAAGCGCGAACTGGTCGAATCCATCGCCCCGCAGGTTTGCCAAATGTCCTTCTTCACCGCCGAATTCGTGGTGCGCGCCCACTATGCCGGCGCCCGCATCATCGAGGTACCGGTTCCGCACTACGCGCGCAAGATCGGCAGCACCACCATCTTCTTCATTTCCAAACTGTTCGGCCTGTGCTTCCAGCAATTTCTCGGCATTCTCAGGATGCACAGCGAATTCACCGAACGCGGCTTGTTCGCCAAGCGCAAGCCCGGCGCCTGAGCGGCCATGCCGGCAGTTCCCGCAGCCACGCGTCGACTCTGGACCGACCCCAAGATACTGGCGGGGTTTGTCCTCAGCGGCCTGCTCACCTGGCTGGCGCTACGCGGTACCGATCTCGGGGAAATCGGCGCCGCCCTGGGGCGGGTGGAGATGCCGGCGCTGCTCTGGTCCATCGCCCTGACCTATCTCGTGCTCTGGCTGCGTTCCGTGCGCTGGCGACTGCTGCTGGGCGGCGTCGGCCCGGTGTCGCTGCGCAATGTGTTCGAGGCGTCGCTGCTGGGCTACATGATCAATTACATCCTGCCCATCCGGGTCGGTGAGCTGGTGCGCGCCTATCTTGTCGGCACCTACGGCGGCTTCAGCCGTTCTGCCGCGCTGGCCACGGTGATGGTGGAGCGGGTCATCGACGTGCTCAGCATCCTGGTGATCTTCGCCTGTATCAGCCCGTTCATGGCCTTGCCGGAGGGCCATGGGCAACTGGTGGAAATCCTGCAAGGTGGCGCTTTTCTGTTGTCGCTGGTCGGCATCGGCGCGCTGCTCATGATCCTGGTGTTCCGCCGCCATACCGAGCTTCTCACCAACCTGCTGGTGCGCTGGTTTGGCGGTATCGCCCCGGGCATCGCCCGCCAGGCGTGGCGCATCAGCGCCTTTACCCAGGGGCTGCGTTGGGGCCGGGGATTCGGGGCGCTGCTCTGGCTGGGATGCCTCACCCTGCTGATCTGGGTACTCACCGTCGCGCAGATTCTGGTGCTGGCTCAGGGTATGGGCCTGGAGTTGCCCTGGATCGCCGGCTGGCTGGTACTGGTCGCACTGGCGGTCGGCGTCAGCCTCCCCTCGGCGCCCGGCATGGTCGGCACCTTTCACTACGCGGCATTGGTGGTGTTACTGATCTACGCCGTGCCCCGCCCGGAAGCGCTCAGCTACGCGATCATGCTGCACGCCGTCAGCGTGGTGCCCGTCGTCGCACTGGGCCTGTTGTTTGTCTGGCTGGGCGGCATGTCGCTACGCAAACTGCTCGCCATGGAGCAGAGCGAGTAAAGGGGTGGAATACTGCCGCATCCAGATGCAACAGGACGTAGGATGTGGTGAGCGCTAGCGAACCGCATCAACCACGCTCACGTCGCATGATGCGGTTCGCTAGCGCTCACCACATCCTACCCATTGAGGGTTGGCTCGGTTATTTCACAGTAATCGTTGATCGGAGCGGCGTCCCAAGATCGTAGATCTGGTAATCCGCTGTGGCGGCCAGTCGCGGGTATGTCGCTGAGAGCGTGCGTTCCAGTTCCGGGTGGCGCTGGAAGTCCTCCATCCAGGAGGCGATGAAGTAGCGCGCCCCCTTGGCGCGGTACTCGTCCAGGCGCCGCCTGATTTCCGCGTTGCCGAGCCCGACGGCCCGGTCTTCGCCGACGCTGATGCCCTTCAATCCCACCCGTTCCACGGCCAGATGAAAATCCGTGGGCCAGAGCCAGCCGGAAACCCGGGCGTGATACATCAAGGGCAAGCCCTCCGACTGGGCATACATGAGCACCTGGTTGCTGTGCGCCACCTTCTCGCCGATTTCGGCGAAGGCGCGCGCCTTGTCCTCGACGCCGGGACGGTCGAAACCGCGCGCGGTCTGCGCCAGCGGCAGGCCGATGGCAAGAATGGCCGCCAGCGCCAGTCCGGCGCTCACATAGGCGCCGGATTGATCGCGCAGGGTTCGTACCAGACTGGCGCTCAAGGCGGCGAGTCCCAGCGCAATCGGCGGAATCACCGCGCTGTGATAATAGATATGGGTCGCGAAGTGGTAGGTGAACATCATGCCTAGCAGGGCATAGCCTACCCACATGCCCAGCGCGAGGTTGCGCAGGTCGCCCCGCATCGCCACGAGACCCAGTAGCCCCAGCACCAGGATCGGGAAGCCGATGGCCTTCTCCAGCAGATACAGCCAGGCGATGTAGAAGTGCGGGCTCAACAAGGCGCCGGGGATGATGCCGCGCTGTGCCTCGATGCCGCCAATGAACAGCATGTTGCCGACCAGATACAGGATCGGCGGCGTCAGTGCCAGCAGGCCGAAAAGCCAGGAATCCCCGCTGATGAACAGGCGTGACAGCGGCATCCGCCGCAGCGACAGCCCGGCGAAGCTGCCGGCGATGAGAAAGACCACCTGGGTTTTCAGCGTGATCGCCAGTGCGCAGACTAGGCCGCTGATGATGAGATTGCGCCGGGTCGGGTTCTGATGGTGCCGGAGGATGAAGTACACGCCCGCCAGGCCCGAGGCCATCATCAGGGAATCCGGCTGGATGCTCAGGCTTTGCTCGATGGCGAAGGGCAGGAACAGGTAGAACGCCGTACCCGCCAACGCGGCTTCGGGCGGTACCAGGCGGCGCAACAGCAGCAGCAGGAATACCCCGCCCACCAGCCAGGCGGTGGCGGTGATCAGTCGCGGCAGCCAGAGGCTCTCGCCGCCGGTCAGCTTGAAACCCTGGATGGAAAGCCATTCCGTGACCGGCGGCTCGTGGATCGGTTGCCGGGTATTCTCAAGGTAAGTCCGCTGTTCCGCAGAAAGTCCGGGCTCGCCGCTGTGCTGAAGATAGCGCGCGATCATCACGGAGAAATACTGCCGCACCGGCTGGAATTCGGCCGGCCCCTTGGCGACACCGAGACCGCGTATGCCGGCCGCGAGCGTGAACAAAACCAAGGTGATGACGATAAAGGTGGTGGCGCCCCCCGGGAGCAGCCAGAGCGTGCGGTCTTCAGCGGGATGGGGCATCGGCTTGTCAGGTTAGGGTTGAAGGGGCGGGACGTTAAGGATGAACGCCGAAAGCTGTCAAGCCGCTGTAGGAGCGGACCGCGTCCGCGATCTTTTTGCAATGGACCCCGCGTCCGCGATCTTTCACGCCAAAGATCGCGGACGCGGTCCGCTCCTACAGCCAGGCGGCATCCCAGAGTGGGTAATCTGCCACACGGGTAGCGAGGCCGGCGCGTAGCGGGTTGGCGACGATGTAACGAGCCATCGCTTGCAGGTCTTCTTCCTGGCGGGCGGCATGGTCGTGGAAGCCGGGTTGCCAGAGCGGCCCCTGACCGATGGCCTTGGCGCAGCGGGCTTTGACTCGTCCCACGACAGAGGACAAGGGCCGGGATTCCAATGACAGCAGCCAATGGCAATGGTCGGGCATGACGACAAAGGCCCATGTGGTTGTCAGCCCTTCCGCGTCGGCAGATTTCAACTCGCGGACCAACAGCCTGCCCATCGCGAAATCCTGGAATATCGGGCGCCGATCTCGCACCACAAAGGTCACCAGATAGACGCGCCCCTGCTCGGAAACGCGGCCTTTGCGCAGGTTGGCGCCATGCGGATGCAGAGCGTCGTTCATCAAACCCCCTCCCTTGTGGAAACAATCGCGGACGCGGTCCGCTCCTACGGGTCTACGCTGTAG
>JAUXXW010000186.1 GCA_030684775.1 Pseudomonadota bacterium | reverse complement strand
GATTTCGGGAAGGTGTCACCCGCTGGGTGAGTAGACGTAGGTTGGGCAAAGCGCAGCGTGCCCAACATGGCGACGGGTTGTTGGGCACGCTGCGCTTTGCCCAACCTACGCTTCTACGGCTTCAACTGCTGGATTTAGGTTGATTGCGTGAATGCTTGTGCCACTAAATGCGGGCACGCGCGCTTGGCGCCACATCTTTGTGAAGAAACCACTCTGATGGCCTCGCCAAGGCGGCAAGACCACGGGCGAGGATTTTTGGGCTGCCGCGAGCCGAGGTCGGCGCCGAGATAATTGCCGAAATGGCCAGCCGCGCCACCGGCATTCCACAAAAGCAAAAAGCCGTCTTTTCAGACGGCTTTTTGGGTACTGCGGTGTTGTTTTGGTCGGGGCGAGAAGACTCGAACTTCCGACCCCCTGCACCCCATGCAGGTGCGCTACCAGGCTGCGCTACGCCCCGACGACAAGCGGCGCATTATAGGGGTATCGGTGGGGGCGGTAAACAGTGGAACACCGGCGATTATGGTTTTTTTGCCATGCGGCAGTGCTGGCCAGATGAAGGCCATCACGCTGGCAGCGCCAGTCTTTCCATGAGGTAGCACAGGCAATCCTGGCGGATGACGCGGGCATCACGGGTGAGCATGGCGGGCATCAGCGGGCGGCGCAGGCGGATATGGCCGTCGCTGCAATCGAATAGCTGGTCGCCTATCGCCTTGCCATCATCGTCCAGCGCCTGGAGACAGAGGTCGCGTTTCCCGTGGATGCGGCCGAATTGGGCGCCGGGCTGCAGTTCCCGGAAATTCAGATGGTCGAGGTCGGGGGCGAATTCGATGTCGCAGCTCGCGTCGGCAAAGCCGAAACGCGCGTCTTCCGGCACCTTCACCGTGGCGATCGTATGAAACAGGTCGATGTCCTGCGGCTGGACCGGATGCGCGGGAAACTCCGAAAGATGCAGGCAGGCATCCATGTAGGAAGCGGCGTGCTCCACGCCCTGCGGGGTGCCGGGCTTGCCGCATTCCAGGGTGACGGCGGGGCAGAGTTCGGCGAAGGCGGCGGACTGCACGCCGCGCGGATAGGTGAAGTAGACGACGGTGCGCGAAAACAGCGTGGCCAGATGCAGCCAGGCGGGTTCCAGGCGGTTGACACAGCCGTAATGCGGGTTGAGTCCGGTGTTGTTGTGGATGTCGATGCTGGCGAACACGCCGCGTGCGCGCATCGCCTCGACCACCTGACTGGCCATGGCGTATTCGGGCCTGTCCGAGGCGCCACCGCCCGGCCAGATGCGGTTGTAGTCGGGTTGCCCATCGAGCAGCCGCAGGCCGTGGCGCGCGGCGGCGACATTGCCGATGAACAGGGAGAGCGCGCGCGGCAAACCGGAGCGGGCATATTTCCGCAGCACTTCCCGCGCCGCCAGCCAGCCGGTTTCTTCGTTGCCATGCAGCAGGACGGAAACAAACAGGGGTGCCGGGTGACGACCGGGTAGGTGAATCAGAGCGGGGCCGGACAGGATTTCATGCAGACGATCGGCACCAAGTTCGAGCAGGCCATCGGGTAGTTGCTCGTATACCTTCAACATCACACGCTCCATTCATGTACCGGCGCGCCGGAACGCTGGTTTTCCCGGTAATCAGCCAACATCTCGGCCACGGCAGCCTCGCTTGCCTCGCCACCTTGTTTGTCCAGGTGGGCCAGTTGCCACACCGCGCCGGTCTGGCCACCGCGTACACGCGCTGCGACAACACCAAGGTAACGCTCGATCTCGGCCGTCTCCAGGCCGAAATCGCACAGCCCTTGTTGCGCCAGGGGCAAACCGATACGCAGCCAGAAATCCGTGGCCGAGTAGCGTTCGCCATCCAGCCAGAGCAGGCTGGCAGCCAGGCCATCGCGGGCGGCGGCATAGAAATTGGCGCGGGCAGCGGCGAAGGGCAGACGGGCTTCCGGCGCCTCAGGTGCCTCAGGCGCTTCGGCCAGCGCCCTGCTCAAGCCGAAGTGGCAGGCGCAGTTGGCGACCATGTCCAACAGGGTCGGCCCGCTCGGGAAAATGCGCTGCTCCAGGCGCACATGTGCCTGGCCTGTCTCGTCAAAGCCGACCAGCGGCCGCACCCAACGCCAGATGGAACCGTTGTGCTGGCGCAGGTGCGGATAGTGTTCGGCCGGTTCATCCAGAGGCATGGGCAGGAGGACGGGAAACAGGTCGAGATTCTCGCGGAACAATTCCAGCAGGCTGTCGCGGACATAGCCTTGGCCGAAACTGACCCGGCGCACGCCGGCATCGGCCAGGCCGCCATAACCGCCCAGTTCCACAGACTGTTCGAACAAGAGGATGCGGGTCTCGTGCCAGAGCCGTTTGCCGAAGAGCAAGGGTGAATTGCCGCTTGCGGCCATGAGCGGCGCGCAGGCGATAAGCGCGGCGTTGTAATAGCGCGCGGCCCGCGCGAACGGCACTTGCAGATGCACCTGGAACGACGTGGTCGCCGCTTCCAGCATGACGTCCGGCAGGTGACATTCCAGACTTTCCTCGCCCTGGATGTGGATGTGCAGCGGCGCGCCCTGGCGCTGTTTGAGCACCTGCTCATTGAGCACGCGGTAGCGTTTCATGTCCGACATGTTGGCCAGGGTCAGGTCGCTACCACGGATGTTGGGCAGGATGCCGATCATGGCCAGCGCGGCATCCATGCCGTGTGCCGTTGCCTGGCATTTGTTCCAGGTACGGGTGAGTCCTTGTTCGAGCGCGTTCAATACACCGGCACCCATAGGCGCGGGGGGGCCGTTCAGCTCGATATTGAAGCGGGACAGTTCGGGCACCACCAGGTGGTCGTCCAGGCGCTCCAGCAAGGGGGTGTTGACCGGGTTGGGAAAGCCGGCATGGTCGAGCAACCAGGCTTCCAGCTCGAAACCGATGACAAATCGTGGGTCGGAAAAGCGGCCGGCGGCGGTGTCGCACGCCAGCGCGTCGGTTTCACTCTTCAGTTGGCCATGAAAGCGCTGAAAATCGGCCGCGCTGAAGTGGGAGCGTGCGATTTCCTGGCCCATGGCGCGTGGATGTCAGTGGCCGGTGAGCATCTCAGCGGCGCAGCAGTTCGATGATCTCGGCCAGCTCGCGCCTGATGGCGCCTACATCCACGGTTTCGCGGGGCTCCGGGGCGTCGCCGACGACGATGACTTCGGCCTCTTCCTCATTACCCAGGCGATTGCGCGCGCCACTGATGGTGAAGCCCTGCTCGTAGAGTAATTCGCGAATATGGCGAATCAGCATGACTTCGTGGTGCTGGTAGTAACGCCGATTGCCGCGCCGCTTGATCGGCTTCAACTGGGTGAATTCCTGCTCCCAGTAACGCAGCACATGCGGCTTGACGCCGCACAACTCGCTCACTTCGCCGATGGTGAAGTAGCGCTTCGACGGGATGGGCGGCAGTTCAGAGCTGGGCAGGTGTTCCGACATGGGCCGCAGCCTCCTCCACCATCGCTTTCAGCTTCTGGCTGGCGTGGAAAGTCACCACACGCCGCGCCGTGATCGGCATTTCTTCGCCGGTCTTGGGATTGCGCCCCGGGCGCTGCGGCTTTTCGCGCAACTGGAAGTTGCCGAAGCCGGAAAGTTTGACGCTGTCACCCTTCTCCAGGGCGGTACGCACTTCCTCGAAGAAGGTTTCCACCATCTCCTTGGCCTCGCGTTTATTGAGGCCAACCTTTTCGAACAGCAGGTTGGCAAGTTCAGCTTTTGTGAGGGTCATGCGATTTATCTCCGTCACCTGCGCAGGCTGGCATTGAATTGATTACTCAAGATGCCGACGACTTCCTGCACGGCCGATTCGATCTCGGATTCTGTAAGCGTTTTCTGAGTATGTTGTAACAACATCTTGAAAGCAAGGCTCTTTTTGCCTTGCTCGACGCCCTGCCCCTGGTAAACGTCGAACAAGGAAAAATCTGAAACCAGGGCCGGCATGGCGGCGCGAACAGTGTTCAACATGGCCGCAAGCGGCTGCTTTTCGTCGACCACGACGGCAATATCGCGGCGCACCGCGGGCAGACGCGGCACGCCTTGATAGCGCGGCGCCTCACCCGTGAGCAATGCGGAAAGATCCAGCTCGAACAGGATCGGCGCGCGGGCGAGGCCGTGGCTTTGCACCAGACGTGGGTGCAGGGAGCCGAGCCAGCCGACCGCCTCGCCTGCGAGGCTGATGCGCGCACACTGGCCAGGGTGCAGAGCGGGGTGTTCGGCGGGTGTGAAAGCCACCGGCAGCGGATACACCAGGGCTTCGACATCGGCCTTGATGTCAAAAAAGTCGACGCCACGGGCCGGCTCGCCCCATTGCTCGGCGTGCGCGGCACCATAGGCCAGGCCGGCGGCATGGCGGGGCTGTGCGTCGGCCTCGGCAGTGAGGAAGGCGCGGCCGATTTCGAACAGGCGCAGGCGCTCCTGGCCGTGGTTGAGGTTGTGCTTGAGCGCCTGCATGAGGCCGCCCATGAGGCTGCCGCGCATCACGCCCATCTGGCTGGCGATGGGATTGAGCAGGGGCAGCGCCACACCCGTGGCGCGGAAGTCGCGGTCCAGTTCATCGGAGATGAAGCTGTAGGTGATGATTTCCTGGTAACCCCTGGCCACCATGAGTTTTTTCAGATCGAGCGGAGAGCGCTTGCCCTCCTCCACCGGCAACAGGCTGGCCTGGCCGCGCGGCGCCACCACGGGAATCGCGTCGTAGCCGTGGACACGGGCGATTTCTTCGATCAGATCGACTTCGCCTGTGATGTCGAAACGGTGGCTGGGCGCTGTGACCGTCCAGGTCTCGCCTTCACCCGCGACGTGCAAATCCAGGCGTTGCAGGATGTCGCGCATGGTGGCATCGGCCAGGTCAAAACCAAGCAGACGGCGCACCCGCGCCGGACGGAAGGCGATGGGCGCGCGTGCCGCCACGCCGGGGCCGGCCTCGCTTATTGGGCCACACTCTGGGCCACACTCACCGCCGCAGATATCGAGAATCAACCGGGTCGCGCGTTCCATCGCCAGGCGCGGCAGTTCGGGATCGACGCCACGCTCGAAGCGATGCGAGGAATCGGTGGAGAGGCCATAGCGGCGGGCGCGGCCGGCGATGACATCGGGGTCGAAATGCGCGGCTTCCAGGAAAATGTCCGTGCTGGACCCGGACACCGCGCTGGAGGCGCCGCCCATGATGCCGGCCAGGGCGAGGGCGCCGGAATCGTCGGCGATGACCAGAGTGTCTTCCGACAGGGCGATAGTCTGGTCGTTGAGCAGCGCGAGTGGCTCCCCTGCCTTAGCCCTGCGCACCTGGATGCCACCTTGCAACTTGGCGAGATCGAAGCCGTGCATGGGTTGGCCCAGTTCCAGCAGCACATAATTGGTCACGTCCACCACCGGATGAATGGCGCGCAGGCCGGAGCGTTCCAGTCGCTCGACCATCCACGCGGGGCTCACTGCGCCGGCATCGATGCCACGGATCACCCGACCGCAGTAGCGCGGACAGGCGGCCTCGGCGGCGATGCCGACCGGGTAAGTGGCGTCGCTGACGGCGGCGACCGGCGCGCAATCCACCGGAGTAAAAGGCACAGCCGCCAGCGCCGCCACTTCGCGGGCGATGCCAGCCAACGACAGGCAATCGCCCCGGTTGGGGGTGAGTTTGAGGGTGATCAGGTGGTCGTCCAGGTTCAGCCATTGCCGCAGCGGCTGGCCGACTGGAGCGGCGGTGGGCAGTTCCATGATGCCGGCGGCATCACCCGCGATGCCCAGTTCCTTGCTGGAACAGAGCATGCCGAACGAAGCGACATCGCGTACCTTGGCCTGCTTGATCTGGAAATCTCCAGGCAGCACCGCGCCGACCAGAGCGCAGGCGGTCTTGAGGCCTGCGCGGGCATTGGGCGCGCCACAGACGATGGTCAACGGCTGCGACTCACCGACATTTACCTGGCAGACCTGGAGGCGGTCGGCGTTGGGATGTTTTTCGGCGCTGAGGATTTCCGCGACCACCACCTGATCGAATGCGGGCGCGACCGGTTCGAGGGCTTCCACTTCCAGGCCGGCCATGGTCAACAGATGGCCGAGTTCCTGGGTGTTCAGGGCGGGATTGACGAGGCTACGCAGCCAGGTTTCGGAGAATTGCATGGTGAGGGGCTGGCAAATGAATCAGGCGAATTGTTTGAGGAAACGCACGTCGTTCTCGAAGAACAAGCGGAGGTCGTCGACGCCATAACGCAGCATGGCCAAGCGCTCGACACCGAGGCCGAAGGCGAAGCCCTGATAGCGCTCGGCATCGATGCCGACATGGCCAAACACGTTGGGATGCACCATGCCGCAACCGAGCACTTCCAGCCAGCCGGTGTGCGAGCAGACGCGGCAGCCGGCACCGTTGCAAATCACGCAACCGATGTCCATTTCCGCCGAGGGCTCGGTGAACGGGAAGAAGGAGGGACGAAAGCGCACCGCCAGGTTGTCGCGCTCGAAGAAGCGCGCCATGAAGTCGGCGAGGATGCCCTTGAGGTCCGCGAACGAGACCGACTCGTCCACCCAGAGGCCTTCCACCTGATGAAACATGGGGGTATGGGTCACGTCGGAGTCGCAGCGATAAACACGACCGGGCGCGATGATGCGGATCGGTGGCTGCTGGTTCTGCATGTAGCGCACCTGCACCGGCGAGGTGTGGGTGCGCAGCAAGTTGCCGCCTTCCAGATAGAAGGTGTCGTGCATGGCCCGCGCCGGATGGTTTTCCGGGATGTTGAGCGCGGTGAAATTGTAGAAGTCGGTCTCGATTTCCGGGCCGTCGGCCACTGCAAAACCGATCGAGGCGAACAGCGCTTCGATGCGCGCCATGGTGCGGGTGACCGGGTGCAGGCCGGCAACGGCGTCGCCGCGTCCGGGCAACGTCACATCGATGGATTCGGCGGCCAGTTGCCGCTCCAGCTCGGCGGCCTGGATGGCGTCGCGGCGCGCGCGCAAGAGAGTTTCGACCTGATCCTTGACCTGATTGATGCGGGCGCCGGCAGCCTTGCGTTCCTCGGCGGATAGCGCGCCCAGGGTTTTCATCTGCGCGGTGATGGCGCCGCTCTTGCCCAGATAACGGGCTTTGACCTGATCGAGAATGGGCAAGCTACCGGCGGCGGCGAACTCCCGCTCGGCATCTTCAAGAATTTCGTCGAGATTCATGCGTGAACCACTTGATAAAAAAGAAAAAGGGAGGCCTTTGCAGGCCTCCCCTCATGCTGGGGACAAAATAACTTACGCCCCCAGGCTGGCCTTGGCCTGCTCGGCGATCTTGGCAAACGCCGGCTGGTCGAAAATAGCCATATCGGAGAGCACCTTGCGGTCGATCTCGATGTTGGCTTTCTTCAGACCGTGCATGAACACGCTGTAGTTCATGTCCATTCCGAGGCTACGCACGGCGGCGTTGATCCGGGCAACCCAGAGGGCGCGGAACTGACGTTTTTTCTGACGACGGTCACGGTAAGCATATTGACCGGCCTTCATCACCGCTTCGTTGGCGACGCGGAATACGTTCTTGCGGCGGCCACGGTAGCCTTTGGCGGCTTCCAGGACCTTCTTGTGACTGGCGTGTGCGGTTACACCACGTTTGACTCTTGGCATGCTCTATCTCCTTATGCGTAGGGCAACATGGCGCGAACGTGACCGACATCCGCAGCGTGAACATCGGACATCCCACGCAATTGACGCTTACGCTTGGTGGTTTTCTTGGTCAGGATGTGGCGCATGTAGGCAGACGAGCGCTTGAGAGTGCCGTTGCCCCGCACGCGGAAGCGCTTGGCGGCCCCGCTCTTGGACTTCATTTTGGGCATGATTGCTCCATTTATTCGATGCCATCTGGCGGCCCCCACCGGGAGCACTTGAACAGCCGAACGGCACTTGTCGGTACGGTGGATTTACGAGGTCCGTACCCGCCTCGTTACAACAAAATCACTTCTTCTTGGGAGACAGCACCATGACCATCTGGCGCCCTTCCATCTTGGGAAACTGCTCGACCACGGCATGCTCGGTCAGGTCAGCTTCCACACGCTTGAGCAAATCAAGACCGAACTCCTGGTGGGCCATTTCACGACCTCGGAAGCGCAGTGTGACCTTGGCTTTGTCGCCCTCGCCGAGGAAGCGAATCAGGTTGCGTAGCTTGACCTGATAGTCGTTGTCGTCGGTTGCCGGACGAAACTTCACTTCCTTGATCTGGACCTGCTTCTGCTTGAGCTTGGCCTCATGCTGCTTCTTGCTTTCCTGGTACTTGAATTTGCCGTAATCCATGATTCGACAAACCGGAGGCTGCGCTTGCGGCGCGATCTCCACCAGGTCCAGCTCGGCCGTTTCGGCCATTGCCAACGCTTCACGCAGACTGACGATACCCAGCTGCTCGCTCTCCACACCCACCAATCGGATCGGCGACACATCAATTTCGCCGTTGATCCGGGGTTCTTTGTCCTGTGCTATTTCAAGCCCCTTTAAAAAAAGCGAGGAGCCGATAAGTTGCATCGGCTCCTCAGGTTATTCACTCACTCTCGTACAGCTTGCCGAGGAAGGTTTCCAGGTCCATCTGACCGAGATCCTCGCCACCGCGCTTGCGTACCGAAACCTTGTTTTCCTGGCGTTCTTTATCGCCAACGATGATCTGGTAGGGAACGCGCTGCATGGAGTGCTCGCGGATTTTATAGGTGATCTTCTCGTTTCTCAAGTCGGAAACCGCGCGGACGCCTTGTTTTTTAAGGTTTTGCACGATTTCAGCGGCATATTCCGCCTGGTTGTCGGTGATGTTCATGACCACCACCTGTACCGGAGAGAGCCATACCGGGAAGTTGCCGGCGTAATGCTCGATCAGGATGCCGATGAAACGCTCCATCGAACCGAGAATCGCGCGATGCAACATCACCGGCGGTTTACGCGTGTTGTCTTCGTCGACGAACTCGGCGCCCAGGCGTACCGGCAGGTTGAAGTCGAGCTGGATGGTGCCGACCTGCCAGAGGCGGCCGATCGAATCCTTCAGGGTGAATTCGATCTTGGGGCCGTAGAAGGCGCCCTCACCCGGTTGCAGGTCGAAGGCCAGGCCGTTCTGCTCCAGTGCCGCCGCCAGACCCGCCTCCGCCTTGTCCCAGGATTCGTCGGAACCGACGCGCTTTTCCGGACGGGTGGAAAGTTTCACCAGCACATCGCTGAAACCGAAATCGGCATACACCGCTTGCAGCATCTTGATGAAATCCGACACCTCGGGCTGAATCTGGCCCTCGGTACAGAAGATGTGAGCGTCGTCCTGAGTAAAGGCGCGCACCCGCATCAAACCATGCAGCGCGCCGGACGGCTCGTTGCGGTGGCAGGAACCAAACTCCGCCAGGCGCATGGGCAGGTCACGGTAGGAATGCAGACCGTGATTGAAAATCTGCACATGGCCCGGGCAGTTCATCGGTTTCACCGCGTATTCGCGGTTTTCCGAAGCGGTGGTGAACATCTGCTCGCGGTAGTTTTCCCAGTGGCCGGATTTCTCCCACAGCGACTTGTCCATGATCGTCGGCGTCTTCACTTCCTGATAGCCGTGCTCGATGAACTTGCGCCGCATGTACTGCTCGATTTCCTGCCACATCACCCAGCCATGCGGATGCCAGAACACCATGCCCGGCGATTCTTCCTGCAGATGGAACAGATTGAGCTGCTTGCCGAGGCGGCGGTGGTCGCGTTTCTCCGCCTCTTCCAGACGGTGCAGGTAAGCGGCCAGATCGTCCTTGTTACCCCAGGCGGTGCCATAGACGCGCTGCAACATCTCGTTTTTCGAGTCGCCGCGCCAGTAGGCACCGGCCAACTTCATCAGCTTGAATACCTTGAGCTTGCCAGTGGACGGCACGTGCGGGCCGCGGCAGAGGTCGACGAAATCGCCCTCGCGGTACAGGGAAATGGTCTGGCCGGCGGGAATCGAAGCAATGATCTCGGCCTTGTAGTGCTCGCCGATGGACTCGAAATAGGCCACCGCCACGTCGCGATCCCATTCCTCGCGCGTCACCGGGATGTCCTTCTTGGCAAGTTCGCTCATCCGCTTCTCGATGGCCGCCAGATCTTCCAGAGTGAAGGGGCGCTTATAGGAGAAGTCGTAAAAGAAGCCGTCCTCGATCACCGGGCCGATGGTCACCTGGGCATCCGGGAACAGCTCCTTCACCGCGAAGGCCAGCAGGTGAGCGGTGGAATGGCGGATCAGGTCGACGCCGTCGGCGTCCTTGTCGGTGACGATGGCCAAGCTCGCATCGCTCTCTATGCGATACGACGTGTCTACCAAGCTGCCGTCCACTTTGCCGGCCAGCGCCGCGCGGGCCAGGCCGGCGCCGATACTGGCAGCCACTTCGGCCACCGTCACCGGTGCATCGAAAACACGTTCGGAACCATCGGGAAGACGAATCACAGGCATATCAGCCACCTTCGGAAACGAAAAAAGCCCTCGAAGGGGCTTTCTTCAAAGCCCCCTGAAGAGGGCTTCTGCTGTGTTGGTAGGCGCGATTGGACTCGAACCAACGACCCCCACCATGTCAAGGTGGTGCTCTAACCAGCTGAGCTACGCGCCTAAGGTCGGGGCGCATTCTAGTGGCGAAGCCACGCGGGAAGCAACCCGCCGCCAGGATTTCTTTTCTGGTGTTTGCGGCGCCGATGGATGGAGTTATGACAGCCGTAATCAGCCCCCCTACAATGCTGCCCGACCCGCTATATAGATAGGCGCCCCGCCCCTGGCGGCCGAGCAACGATGCCCAGTATGAATCCATCCCCGCAAAACGCCATCACCGCCAACGTCCGCGCCGCGCTTGAGGAAGACGTGGGTGCCGGCGACCTCACCGCCCGGCTCATTCCCGCCGACAGCCAGGCCAGGGCGCGCGTCATCACGCGCGAAAATGCGGTGCTGTGTGGCACGGCGTGGTTCGATGCATGCTTCATGGCGATCGATGCCGGCATCCGCATCGACTGGCTGGCGCACGATGGCGAGCGCGTCGCGGCGGGACAGACCCTGTGCGAAATCAGCGGCCCGGCGCGCGCGCTGCTCACCGCCGAGCGACCGGCCCTGAATTTTCTGCAAACCCTGTCCGGCGTGGCGAGCGAGACAAGGCGCTATGTGGACGCCATCGCCGGCACCCGCGCGCGCATCTACGACACGCGCAAGACGCTGCCCGGCCTGCGTCTGGCGCTGAAATACGCGGTGAATTGCGGCGGTGGCGAGAATCAGCGCATCGGCCTGTATGACGGCATCCTGATCAAGGAAAACCACATCGTGGCGGCGGGAGGAATCGAGCCGGCGCTGAGAGCCGCCCACGCGCTGGCTGCCGGCAAGGTCAGCGTGCAGATCGAAGTGGAAACCCTGGAACAACTGAACACGGCCCTGGCGGCGGGCGCGACGCTGATCCTGCTCGACAACTTTGACCTCGCCGGGATGCGCGCCGCCGTTCAGCTCAGCGCCGGGCGAGCGCAACTGGAAGCCTCCGGCGGCATTACCCTGGAAGGCGTGCGCGCCATCGCCGAAACCGGGGTGGAGCGTATTTCCATCGGTGGCCTCACCAAACACCTGCACGCGGTGGACCTGTCCATGCGTTTTCTCTGAGCCGCCACCTTGAGCCACCCAGCCATGAACTTCTGCTCCCAGTGCGCCACCACGCTGCGCGTCGAAATCCCTAGCGGCGACAACCGGCAGCGCCATGTCTGCCCGAGTTGCGGCGCCATTCATTACCAGAACCCGAAAATGGTGGTGGGCTGCATACCGGAATGGGAAGACAAGATTCTCTTGTGTCGGCGCGCCATCGAACCGAAATACGGCCTCTGGACCCTGCCCGCCGGCTTCATGGAAAACGGTGAGACCACGGCGGAAGGCGCTGCCCGCGAGACCCTGGAAGAAGCCGGCGCGCGGGTGGAAATGCTGGGCCTGTACTCCATGATCAGCCTGCCCGACATCAATCAGGTCTACCTGGTGTTCCGCGCGAAGTTGCTGCATCTGGATTTCGCGCACGGCGAGGAGAGCCTGGAAGCGCGGCTGTTCAGCGAAGCCGAAATACCCTGGGAAGACATGGCCTTCCGCACCATCCAGCACACCCTGGAACGCTATTACAGCGACCGCAAGACGGGCGTTTATGGCTTCCACGAAGGGCAGATCTTTCACAAGCCCAGGTAAGTGCCACGACGTAGGTTGGGCAAAGCGAAGCGTGCCCAACAACCGTGCGTGGAATGTTGGGCACGCTGCGCTTTGCCCAACCTACATATCGACGAACCCCCATGCCCCTTCCCGAACTCCTCGCCCCCGCCGGCTCGCAAGCCATGCTGGAAACCGCTTTTCGCTTCGGCGCCGACGCGGTCTATGCCGGACAGCCGCGCTACAGCCTGCGCACCCGCAACAACAGTTTCCGCGACGAGGCCGCCCTGGGCGTCGGCATTGCATACGCCCATGCGCGCGGCAAGCAGTTCTATGTGGTCAGCAACATCTATCCGCACGACGCCAAGGTGAAGACCTATCTGGCCGACATGGCGCCGGTCATCGCGCTGAAGCCCGATGCCCTGATCATGGCCGACCCCGGCCTCATCGATCTGGTGCGCGAAACCTGGCCGGAGATGCCGGTTCACCTCTCGGTGCAGGCCAACACCGTCAATCACGCGGCGGTGCGCTTCTGGAAGAAGCTGGGGCTGACCCGCGTGATCCTGTCGCGCGAACTCTCGCTCGACCAGGTCGCGGAAATTCGTCAGGAATGCCCGGATATGGAACTGGAAGTGTTCGTGCACGGCGCGTTGTGCGTGGCCTATTCCGGCCGCTGCCTGCTGTCCGGCTATTTCAACCATCGCGACCCCAACCAGGGCACCTGCACCAATTCCTGCCGCTGGGACTTCAAGGTGCACAACGCCGAAGTCGCCCCCGGCGGCGACGTTTTTCTGATCGAGGAACGAGAGAAGCGCCAGGGCAGCTACATGCCCATCGAGGAAGACGAGCACGGCACCTACATCCTCAATTCCAAGGATTTGCGCGCCATCGAACACGTGCAGCGGCTGGTGGAAATGGGCATCGATTCGCTCAAGATCGAGGGCCGCACCAAGTCGCCCTATTACGTCGCCCGCACCTGCCAGACCTATCGCCAGGCCATCGACGACGCTGTCGCCGGCCGCCCGCTCAACCCGCGCCTGGTCGGCGAACTCGACGGCCTGGCCAACCGCGGCTACACCGGTGGCTTCTTCGAGCGCCACCCGGACCGCGAATACCAAAACTACCTGACTGGCCATTCCGAATCCGGCCGCAGCCTCTATGTCGGCGATGTGCTGGGTTACAACGAAGACGGCCTGGCGGAGATCGAGGTGAAGAACAAGTTCTCGGTCGGCGACCGCATCGAGGTCATCCACCCCGGCGGCAACCTTGAAATCGTCATCGAGCGCATGAGCAACCCGGCGGGTAAAGACATGCCCGTGGCGCCGGGCAATGGTCACAAGATCAGGATGGCCCTGCCGGCGGGGTATGCGGGGGCGTTCCTTGCGCGCTTCCTGAAATAACGCTGCTCCGCCGATCAGCGCGATTCCAGGGTGGCCGACACAGTCGCCGGCCCATGCGATTGCGCTACCATTGCGACCTTTCGGCCAATCAGGACTCCCCGTCCTTGCGCGGCACCAGGAATTCGTCGTCGCACCACCGCCTGCCGAACCCGTCGATCCGGCTGCATTCAGGCGCATTCAGCGCTGCTCCATTCCGGTTGGCGGGCGCGACTTCCGGATCGCTTGAGGAGGGGGGCAATCACTATGACCAGGGAACACAGAATCGTGGTTTTCACAGGCAATCCGGCGTATTCCGCGTGTTTTTGCGTCCCGTGTGATTACTTGCCCGCTCGCGCCTTCCAATTCGAATGCCTGGGGCTGCAGTGAAAGACGCGGCCCCCCCCCTGGTACTGCATGTCATCCACCATCTGCAGACGGGGGGCCTGGAAAATGGGCTGGTGAACCTGATCAACAACATGCCCGCCTCGAAGTACCGGCATGCCATCGTCTGCATCGAGGATTATTCGGATTTTCGCAATCGCATCACGAGGCCGGATGTCGAGGTGATCGCGCTGCACCGCTCACGAATCGGCGTCTGGAAGCTGCGCCGGGAAATCTTCCGCCTGTGCCGCCGACTGCGCCCCAGCATCCTGCACTCCCGCAACCAGTCCGGCCTCGACGCACTGTTGCCGGCGTGGCTTGCCGGCGTCCCGCACCGAGTTCATGGCGAACATGGCTGGGACATCGACAACCTCGACGGAAAAAAGTGGAAACCGGCGCTGTTGAAACGGCTGCACTACCCGCTGGTCGACCGATACATCACCGTTTCCAGACATCTGGAGGAGTTCCTGATCAACTGCGTCGGCGTCCGTGCCGCCGGCATCTCCCATATCTACAACGGGGTTGACGTCGGGCGCTTCCAGACGGTTACGCCACGGCCCGTCGACTGGTTGCCGCCCGAGTTCCGGGACGAGAAAACGATCCTGATCGGCACGGTCGGTCGACTCCAGCAGGTCAAAGACCAGGCCACCCTCCTCCGCGCCTTTTCCCGGGTCGTCACCGACCAGCCCGAGCTGCGGCAATGGTTGCGTTTGGCGATCATCGGCGGTGGTCCGTTGCTGGCCGATCTGCGCGCGCTTGCGGAAACGCTGGGAATCGGTGAACTGGCCTACTTTCCCGGTTCACTCGACATCATCCCGGAGGTGCTGCGCTCGCTGGATATATTCGTCCTTCCCTCCCTGAACGAAGGCATCTCGAACACGATCCTGGAAGCGATGGCCTCCGGCGTTCCGGTAATCGCCACGGCGGCGGGAGGGAACACGGAACTGGTCGAGGACAACGTCAACGGTCGTCTCTTCTCGCCGGGAGATAGCGAAGCCTTGTCCCGGTTATTGCTCGATTACGTGCTCGACCCATCGCTGCGCAAGGCCCACGGCCAGGCAGCACGGGCTATCGCCGTGGAGCGGTTCAGCCTGGACACGATGGTTTCCAGCTACGCGGCGGTCTATGACCGGTTGAGCCAGGGCGGGGGAACGTAGAAGCAATCGGCCACCGGGCCGAAGAACCACCGTAGCGTGCGGGGAGTTTCTGGAGAACCCGCTTCTACATGGCCCGGAAATACTCCAGCGCCTCGGCCAGGCTGGCTACCCCCTTCACGTCCATCCCCGCGATCTTGCCCTTGGGCAGATTGGCCTTCGGGCATAACGCCTGGGTGAAGCCGAGTTTGGCGGCTTCTTTCAGACGTTCCTGGCCGCGTTGCACCGGACGAATTTCGCCGGCCAGGCCGATTTCGCCGAACACCGCGAGTTTGTGGGGAATCGGTTTGTTGCGCAGCGAGGAGACCACGGCCAGCGCCACCGCCAGGTCCACCGCCGGCTCCGTGATCTTGACCCCGCCCACGGCATTCACGAACACATCCTGGTCGTAGCAGGGAATGCCGCCGTGCCGGTGCAAAACCGCCAGCAACATGGCCAGGCGGTTGCCGTCCAGGCCCACCGTCAGCCGGCGCGGGCTGGGGCTGTGTGATGAATCCAGCAAGGCCTGGATTTCCACCAGCAAGGGGCGGGTGCCTTCCTGCGCCACCACTACGCAGGAGCCGGGCGCCTCGCGCTCGTCGCGGTTGAGAAACAGGGCGGAGGGGTTGTTCACCCCCTTCAGGCCCTTGTCGGTCATGGCGAACACGCCCAGCTCGTTGACCGCGCCGTAGCGGTTCTTGAAGGCGCGAATAAGACGAAAACTGGAGCCGGTATCGCCCTCGAAATACAGCACGGTATCGACGATGTGTTCCAACACGCGCGGGCCGGCCAGGGTGCCTTCCTTGGTGACATGGCCGACCAGCAGGATGGTGATGCCGGCCTGCTTGGCGTAGCGGGTGAGTTCCTGCGCGCATTCGCGCACCTGGGCCACGCTGCCCGGCGCGGATTGCAGTTGTTCGGTGTAGACGGTCTGGATCGAGTCGATCACCGCAATCCGCGGCTGCTCGGCTTTCAGGGTGGCGAAAATGGATTCCAGGCGGATTTCGGTGAGCAGCGGAATGTCCGCGCTCAACCCTAAGCGGCGGCTGCGCATCGCGATCTGGGCGGCGGATTCTTCGCCGCTGACATACAAGGTTTTCGCCTGCGAGCTGATGGCCGCCAGCGCCTGCAACAACAAAGTGGATTTGCCGATGCCGGGGTCGCCACCGATCAGCACCACACCGCCGCCGACCAGTCCACCGCCGAGGACGCGGTCAAATTCCGGCAGGCCGGTCGCCATGCGCGGTGTTTCCACCGCCTGCACGGCGGACAGGCGCACCACCTGGCCGCTGCCGGCGAGCGACTGGAAGCGGCTGGCATTTTTACCCGCTGCTTCCTGAATGGATTCGGCGAGGGTGTTCCAGGCCAGGCAATGCGGGCACTGCCCCTGCCATTTGTTGGCCTGCCCGCCGCACTGGGAACAGACGTAGGTTGTCGTGGTTTTTGCCATGCCGGGCTTATACCCCGGCCCGCGAAAACGCGGCAACCTCCTTGCCCTATATCAAGGAACGCCTTCCCGCACAGGGCCAGCATGGTCATGTTTTCATTCGGACGCGCACCATGACCTCCCTCTCCCACTTTCTCTCCACCGACCATAACCACTGTGACGATCTCTTCGCCGAGGCGGAAAACGCCGCCGCGGCAAAAGACTGGGCACATGCCCAGGCGGCATTCCAGCGTTTCCTGGACGAAATGAAACACCACTTCGCCATGGAAGAAGAAGTCCTGTTCCCGGCCTTTGAAGCCCATACCGGCATGAGCGGCGGCCCCACCTCCGTCATGCGCGGGGAACATGTGCAGATGAACGAAGTTTTCGCCGCCATGCGGGACGCCCTGGCGCATCAGGACGGCAACGGCTATCTTGGCCTCTCGGAGACCCTGCTCATGCTGATGCGCCAGCACAATCTGAAAGAAGAGAACATCCTCTACCCAATGGCGGATCAGGCACTGGCGGGGCAAGAGGCCGCGTTACTGGCGCGCATGGGAGAGATACCCCACTGACCACAGCCGTAGGATGTGGTTACCGAAAGGTAGGGGCTTCATCAGAGCGCAGCGAACCGCATCGCCTGCGGCCACGTCGTGTGGTGCGGTTCGCACCTCACCACACCCTACGGCGGATGGATTTTCGACCGCCAACCGGAGGCTCATGAAACAGGAAGTGTTGATCGATGGCCGCTGGCTGATGCCGCCGGAACCGATGGAGCAGGTGCTGATGGCGCTGGATCAGTTGCGGCCGGGCCAGCACGTTCGTTTCCTGTTGCACCGCGAGCCTTATCCCCTCTATGGCATTCTGGCGAACATGGGGTTCAGCCATCGTACCCATCTGCTCGCGGATGGCAGTTATGAAATCCTGATCGAAGCACGCTCGGATACCTGTTGATGATCGGCCCCGGACTTTCCCTGGAGCAGGCACCGCCCTTCTCCGTGCCGCTGCGTTTTTTCCTCAGCGCGCCCCTGTTTCTCATCACAGCCGGCCTCGGCGCCGCGCTGTCGCCAGACTGGGCGGTAGCGCCGCTGGCGACATCCACCCTGGCGCTCACCCACCTCGTCACCCTGGGCTTTCTCGGCATGGTCATGCTCGGCGCCATGAGCCAGATGCTGCCGGTGGTGGCCGGCGTGCCGTTGCCGAATGCCCGCCTGGTTGCCTGGGTGAGCCACCTCGGCCTGTTGCTCGGCACCCCATGCCTGGCGCTGGGTCTGTATGGCGGCGAAGCAGCCTTGCTCATGGCCGGCTCCAGCCTGATCGGCCTGAGCCTGCTGGTATTTCTCTGCGCGGCCGGCCTGGCCCTGATGCGCGCCCAGGCCAGCGATACCACCCAGGCCATGCGTCTGGCGGCTTTCACTCTGGGAGTCACGCTATTTCTCGGGCTGGGCATGGCGAGCTGGCTGATCGGCCAGTGGGCGCCCGCCGCCCCGCAAGACTGGCTCGCCAGCCACGTGCTGTGGGGATTGGGCGGCTGGGTCGGAGTGCTGGTGATGGGCCTGGCCTGGCAGGTGGTGCCCATGCTGCAACTCACACCGCCCTACCCGCCCCGTCTGACTCGCTGGCTATGGCGGATCATGCTGGTCGGGCTGCCGCTGGCCACGCTGACGCCCTCGCCCTGGGGAGAAGTCGGCCAGTTGTCGACGGCACTGGTATTGATCGTCTTTGCCGTGACCACGCTGCGCCTGCAAGGCCAGCGAAAACGCAAGGTGGAAGACGTGACCCTGGATTTCTGGCGAGTCGGCATGGTCTGCCTGATTGGCGCCGTACTCCTGGCCGTGGCGCGGATGCGGGGAGCGCTGCCGGAAGCCTGGACCCTGTTCGCCGGCCTGCTGTTCCTGATCGGTTTCGCGACGTCGGTGGTGACCGGCATGCTCTACAAGATCGTCCCCTTCATGGCCTGGTTCCATCTCCAGGCACGGATGGGATTCAAGCGGGGCCAGCCCAACATGCGCGACTATCTGCCGGAAGCGCGCGCGCGCGGCCAGTACCATTTGCATCTGGCCGCCCTCCTCTGCCTGCTGGCGGCCCCCTTCCACCCCCTGCTCACCATCCCCGGCGGATTGCTGCTGGCCGCCTCCGCCACCTGGCTGGGATGGAATCTCCTGCAAGCGCAGCGTCTCTACCGACAGGCGGGCGCGGCTGGCTGCTAGGGGCCGCAGGGCTTATCATGGCGGGCCGCCGCGAGGTGGCCACCTCACAACTTTCCAAATTTTGCACATGACAACCATGAAATGCGTGGATGACTTCCGCCTTCGTCTCGGCAACCGGGAACTGGTGCCGATCATGATCGGCGGCATGGGTGTGGACATCTCCACGGTCGAACTGGCTCTGGAAGCCGCGCGCCTGGGCGGCATCGGCCATATCTCGGATGCGATGGTGCCCACGGTCATCGACCGCCACCTCAAGACCCGCTACACCAAGGACAAGCTCAAGTTGTACAAGGCCAACGTCACCAACCTGGCCGACAAGTCCGAAGTCAAATTCCACCTCGGCGAACTGGAAGAAGCCACCCGGCTGCATGTACGCCGGGCGATGGATGCCAAGCAGGGCGATGGCATGGTGTTCATCAACTGCATGGAAAAGCTGACCATGAACGCCCCGCGCGAGACGCTCAAGGTGAGGCTCACCTCCGCGCTGGATGCCGGCATCGACGGCATCACCCTGGCCGCCGGCCTGCATCTGGGTTCCTTCGGCATGATCGAAGACCACCCGCGCTTCCGCGACACCCAACTGGGCATCATCGTTTCCAGCCTGCGCGCCTTGCAGTTGTTCCTGCGCAAGAGCGCCCGCAGCAACCGCCTGCCCGACTATGTGGTGGTGGAAGGCCCCCTGGCCGGCGGCCACCTCGGCTTCGGCATGGATTGGGCGCAATACGATCTGGCCACCATCGTCGCCGAGATCCAGGCCTGGCTGAAGGCCGAGCAACTCGACATCCCCCTGATCCCGGCCGGCGGCATCTTTACCGGTTCCGACGCCACCGCCTTCCTGGAAGCCGGTGCCGCCGCCGTACAGGTCGCCACCCGCTTCACCGTGAGCGAGGAATGCGGCCTGCCCGACCCGATCAAGCAGGAGTACTACAAAGCGGACGAGGACGACATCGAGGTCAACGGCATCTCGCCCACCGGCTACCCGATGCGCATGATCAAGAGCAGCCCGGCCATCGGCGCCGGCACCCACCCCAACTGCGAATCGTTCGGCTACATCCTCGACGCCAACGGCCGCTGCTCCTACATCGACGCCTACAACCGTGAAGTGGCAGCCCATCCTGGTGAAAAGAAGATCAAGGTGTACGACAAAACCTGTTTGTGCACCCACATGCGCGACTTCGACCTGTGGACCTGCGGCCACTACACCTACCGGCTCAAGGACACCTCGGTGAAGCGGGAAGACGGCAGCTATGCCCTCCTCTCCGCCGAACACATATTTCACGACTACCAGTACAGCCGCGACGGCAAGGTTGCGCTACCGGGCTGATTGACCGTTTTGTAGCGCCGGCATCCTTGCCGGCGGGGTTGAATGACGCCGGCAAGGCCCTAAAGGATACCGTCCCTTTGGGACATAATGCCGGCGCTACAAGGACCTGCGCCATGCCCCCCTCCCGCACCCTGACCATCGACGGCAACGAAGCCGCCGCCCGCAACGCCTATCTCTGCAACGAAGTCATTGCCATCTACCCCATCACCCCCTCGTCCAACATGGGCGAATGGGCGGATGAATGGGCGTCGCGGGGCCAGCCCAACCTGTGGGGCGCGGTTCCCAAAGTCATCGAAATGCAGTCCGAAGGTGGTGCCGCCGGCGCATTGCACGGGGCGCTGACCGCCGGCGCCCTGGCAACCAGCTTCACCGCCAGCCAGGGCCTGCTGTTGATGATCCCCAACATGTACAAGATCGCCGGGGAATTGACCCCCTTCGTGCTGCATGTAGCGGCGCGCGCGGTGGCCACCCATGCCCTGTCGATCTTCGGCGACCATTCCGATGTAATGGCCACTCGTGGCACCGGGTTTGCGTTACTCGCCGCTGGCAGCGTCCAGGAAGCGCATGACTTCGCCCTGATCGCCCAGGCCGCGAGTCTTGAGGGTCGGATTCCGATGCTGCATTTCTTCGACGGCTTCCGCACCTCGCACGAGGTTGCCAAGATCGTCGAAGTGGCGCGTGACACGGTGCGCGCGATGATGGCCGACGAGCAAGTGGCCGCCCACCGCGCCCGCGCCTTGTCGCCGGAACACCCGTTCCTGCGCGGCACTTCGCAGAACCCGGATGTGTTCTTTCAGTCGCGCGAGCGTGCCAATCCCTACTACGACGCCTTCCCCAACATCGTTCAGGAAGCGTTCGACCGTTTCGCCGGCCTCACCGGGCGCCAATACAAACTGTTCGACTATGTTGGCGCGGCCGATGCGGAACGGGTCATCGTGCTCATGGGTTCCGGCGCGGAAACCGCGCACGAAACCGTCGACCATCTGACCGCGCGCAACGAGAAAGTCGGCGTCCTCAAGGTGCGCCTGTACCGCCCCTTCACCCCCACCGCCCTGATCGCGGCCATTCCGGAAACCGCCCGCGCCATCGCCGTGCTGGACCGCTGCAAGGAACCGGGCGCCGATGGCGAGCCGCTGTACAAGGATGTGCTGGGCGCCTTCGCCAACGCGGCGTCGGACGGCCTGCGCGCCATGCCGCGCATCATCGGCGGCCGCTACGGCCTCGGCTCCAAGGAATTCACGCCGGGCATGGTGAAAGCGGTGTTCGATGCCTTGCTCCCCTCTCCCGCAGGCGGGAGAGGGGCTGGGGGTGAGGGGCTTCCCATGCCGTACCACCCAAGCCGTCCCCCTCACCCCGGCCCTCTCCCGCCTGCGGGAGAGGGAGCAAAGCGCCAATTCACCCTCGGCATCCACGACGACCTCACCCACCTCTCCCTGCCCTGGGACGCGGCCTTCCGCAGCGATGCCGCAAAAGCCCTGCACCATGCGGTGTTCTGGGGCCTGGGCGCGGACGGCACGGTATCGGCCAACAAGAACTCGATCAAGATCATCGGCGAAGACACCGACCTCAACGCCCAGGGCTATTTCGTCTACGACTCGAAAAAATCCGGCGCGGTGACCGTCTCGCATCTGAGATTCGGGGAAGCGCCAATCCGCTCCGCCTATCTGGTGAGTGATAACGACGCCGGTTTCGTCGCCTGCCACCAGACCGTGTTCACCGAGCGCTACGACGTGCTGAAACAGGCGCGCCCGGGCGGTGTGTTCCTGCTCAACACCGCCGCCACGCCGGAAACCGCGCTGGACAGCCTGCCGGAAAACCTGCGCCGCGAGATCGTCGACAAGGAACTCGCCTTCTGGGTGATCGACGCCTACCAGGTCGCGGCCGACGCGGAAATGGGGCGGCGCATCAACACCATCATGCAGACCTGCTTCTTCGCCATCTCCGGCATCCTGCCGCGCGAGCAGGCCATCACCGCGATCAAGAAAGCCGTGGAGAAGACCTACGGCACGAAAAGCAAACGCCTGGTGGAACTGAACCACCGCGCCATCGACATGACGCTGGCGCATCTGCATCAAGTCCCCCCCTTTTCCAAAGGGGGGCTAGGGGGGATTTCCGTCGATCTGAGCCTAACTACAAATCCCCCCCCGCCCCCCTTTGACAAAGGGGGGAGTGAACAAGCGCCTCCCGACTTCGTCCGCGACGTCACCCTGCCCATCTACGCCGGCCTGGGCGACCGTCTGCCGGTGTCGGCGATGCCGGCGGATGGCACCTGGCCGGTGGGCACGGCGAAATACGAGAAACGCAACATCGCCCTGGAAATCCCGGTGTGGGATGAGGCGCTGTGCACCCAGTGCGGCAAATGCGTGTTCGTCTGCCCGCATTCCGCCATCCGCGCCCGCATTTTCCCGGCGGAAGCGGCGACTGGCGCGCCGGAGACCTTCAAACACGTCCCGGCAAAGAGCAAGGATTACCCGGCCGGCACCCACATCAGCTACCAGGTGGCGCCGGAAGACTGCACCGGCTGCGGCGATTGCGTGGAAGCCTGCCCGATCCACGACAAATCCAATGTCTCGCGCCGGGCGCTGAACATGGCGGAAATTGGGTCGTTGCGCGAGCAAGAGCGCGACAACCTGGAGTTCTTCCTCAACCTGCCCGAATTCGACCGCGACGCCATCAAGCACACCACCATTCCCGGCTCGATGCTGCTCGACCCCCTGTTCGAGTTCTCCGGCGCCTGCGCCGGCTGCGGCGAAACGCCCTACATCCGCCTCGCCACCCAGTTATTCGGCGACCGCATGCTGATCGCCAACGCCACCGGTTGCTCCTCCATCTACGGCGGCAACCTGCCGACCACGCCCTACACGGTGAACCGTGACGGGCGCGGCCCGGCCTGGTCCAACTCGCTATTCGAGGACAACGCCGAATTCGGCCTGGGTATGCGCCTGGCGGCCGACCAGTTGATGACCCACGCGCAAGGCCTGGTGAGGGAAATGGCTGCGGAACTCGGCGGCGACCTAGCACAGGCGCTGATCGACGCGGAGCAGCGCGAGGAAGCCGGCATCCGCGCGCAACGGCAACGGGTCGCCACACTGCTGGAGAAGTTGAAAGACGCCACCCAGCCGCGCGCGCGTGAACTCGCCGTGCTCGCCGAATGGCTGATCCGCCGTTCGGTGTGGATCATCGGCGGCGACGGCTGGGCCTACGACATCGGCTACGGCGGCCTCGACCATGTGCTGGCCCTGCACTACGACGTCAACATTCTGGTGCTCGATACCGAGGTGTATTCCAACACCGGCGGCCAGACGTCCAAGGCCACGCCGATCGGCGCGGTCGCCAAGTTCTCGGCCGGCGGCAAGGCCACGGCGAAAAAGGATCTCGCCAAACTCGCCTCGGATTACGGCCACGTCTATGTTTCCACCGTCGCCTACGGCGCCAAGGACACCCAGACCCTGCGCGTATTCCACGAAGCGGAAAGCTTCAATGGCCCCTCGCTGATCGTCGCCTACAGCCCGTGCATCGCGCATGGCGTGGACCTGCTCTACAACCTGCGGCAACAGGATGCGGCGGTGAAAAGCGGACACTGGCCGCTGTTCCGCTTCGACCCGCGCCGCCTGGAAGCGGGCGACAACCCGTTCAAGCTGGATTCCGCCGCGCCCAGTCGGCCGATTCGCGAGTTCATGGAAAGCGAAACCCGCTTCGCCATGCTCACCCGCAGCCACCCGGAAACCGCCGAACGCCTGATGGCGGAAGCCCAGAAAGAAGCCGACCGCCGCTACCAGGGTTATCTGGCGCTGGCTGAACGTCATTCCGGCGTCGTCACCCCGGACTCCGATCCGGGGCGGAATCCAGAATGACGGCGTACTGATGAAGCAGCCATGCGTCTACCTCCTGGCCAGCAAACGCAACGGCACACTCTACGTAGGAGTCACTTCCGACCTGATGCGACGCGTCTGGGAGCACAAGCAGAATGCTGTCGAAGGCTTCACGAAAAAATATGCTGTTCACATGCTGGTCTGGTTTGAGATGCATGAAGACATGTACTCAGCGATAACCCGCGAGAAGGCCCTGAAAGAATGGAAACGTGCCTGGAAACTGGAATTGATCGAGCGCAGCAACCCCATCTGGAAGGATTTGTATGAAGAACTGCTTTAACTGGATACCGGCGTTCGCCGGTATGACGGCAAAGGAGACTGACCATGCCCGATCTCTCCACCACCTACCTGGGCCTGAAGCTGAAGAACCCGCTGGTTCCTTCCTCCTCGCCCCTGTCGAAACACCTGGATACGGCGCTGAAGCTGGAAGACGCCGGGGCGGCGGCGCTGGTCATGCACTCGCTGTTCGAGGAAGAATTGCACGCCGAAGCGCAAATGGCCGACCGCTTTCTCCTGCACGGCGACATCGGCCACGGCGAATCGGATGGCTTTCTGCCCGACCACGGCGGCTACCAGAGCCATCTCGACCACTATCTGGAACATCTCGCCCGCCTGAAAACCCGACTCTCCATTCCGGTCATCGCCAGCCTCAACGGGGTCTCGCTGTCCGGCTGGGTCGATCTCGGCCGTGAACTCCAGCAGGCCGGCGCCGATGCGCTGGAACTCAACGTCTATCACGTCGCCGCCGACGCCCACTTTTCCGGCGAGGCGGTGGAAGCGCGCTATGTCAGTCTGCTCACCGAGTTGCGCGGCGCGGTGAATCTGCCCATCAGCATGAAGCTGTCACCGTTTTTCTCCTCGCTGCCGCATCTGGTCAAGCAACTGGAACTGGCCGGCGCGCGTGGCGTGTCGCTATTCAACCGTTTTTACCAAGCGGACATCGACCTCGACAAACTGAAGCTGGTGGACAGCCTGCACCTGTCCACGCCGGAAGAAGCCCTGCTGCGGATTCGCTGGATCGCCATCCTGCGTGGCCAGACTGCGCTGACCCTGGCGGCCACCGGCGGCGTGCATGGTTACGAGGAAGCGATGAAACTCCTGCTGGCCGGCGCTGATGTGGTGCACCTGGCCTCCTGCCTGCTGCAACACGGCCCGGATAAGCTGACGCAGATACTCACTGACATGCAGCACTGGATGAGCGAGCGCGAATACACCTCTGTCGCCCAACTCAAAGGCAGCATGAGCCAGCGGAACCTACCCGATCCCAGCGCCATCGAACGCGCCAGTTATCTCCGCGTGCTGGACAGCTACACCCCCGAGCGTGGTGTCATTGGCTGAACCATTTTTTCAACCTGGGCTCGTAGGTTGGGCAAAGCGAAGCGTGCCCAACAGACTGTCGCCCACGCAACCAAACCGTTTTTTCAACCCAAAGCAAGACCCTAAAAAATGACCAACTACACAGCACACTTCAACAAAGCCATCGCGCTATTCGACGCCGCCAACGCCGAAGACCCCAACCAGGACGAAGGCCAGCCGAAAGAGCTGCTCTATGCCCAGCGCATGACGGAAATGATCAACCGCTACGCCCCGGACGCCTCGGAAGTGGCGCAACTGGCGGTGCGCGCCCAGCACATCAAGCGCTGGACAGTGCCGCGCAATACCTACCCGATAACCAAGGAGGGTTATTTCGCCTGGCGCACCGGCCTGTACAAATACCACGCCGACACCGCCGGCGAACTGATGCGCCAGGCCGGTTACGACGACGCCATGATCGACCAGGTCAAGAAAGCCGTCGGCAAGCGCGCGCTGAAGGTCAACCCGGACACGCAGCTCATGGAAGACGTGGCCGACCTCGTCTTCATCGAGTACTACATGCTCCCTTTCGCCGGCGCCAAGCCCGAATACGACGAGGAAAAATGGCTGGACATCATCCGCAAGACCTGGAAAAAGATGTCCGACCGCGCCCATGCCTTCGCTCTCTCCGGCCAGATCAAGCTGCCGGAACCGCTGGTGCCGTTGATCACCAAGGCGATCAGCGGGTAGCTCGTCATGGCTCTTCATGAGCCGCCCACTCTTTGAACCTGGAAACAGCAGTTGCCGGGATGAAAAGGGTCTGAATGCCTGGCGGTTATTGGGATTTCGGGAATAAGAGGGTGTCACCCGCTGGGTGAGTAGACGTAGGTTGGGCAAAGCGCAGCGTGCCCAACATGGCGACGGGTTGTTGGGCACGCCGCGCTTTGCCCAACCTACGCTTCTACGGCTTCAACTGCTGGATTTAGGTTGAAACAACCGCGCGGGATGCGGTTCGCCGTGCTCACCACATCCCGCGCGGGGTTTCGATGCCGGCTGTTTCACGACAACAGCCAATGGCAGCCCTACCACGATTCAATCGAGGAAGGAGGATCGCCGCGTGCTAGAATGCGCGGCTTTTTTCTAACGGTTGCCCCACCATGTCCCGCGCCCTCCGCAATATCGCCATCATCGCCCACGTCGACCACGGCAAGACCACGCTGGTCGACAAGCTCCTGCAACAGTCCGGGTCCTTTGCCGCCCACCAGCATCTGACCGAACGGATGATGGACTCCAACGATCTGGAGAAGGAGCGCGGCATCACCATCCTGGCCAAGAACACCTCGGTGGAATACAACGGCGTGCACATCAACATCGTCGACACCCCCGGCCACGCCGACTTCGGCGGTGAAGTCGAGCGGGTTCTGGGCATGGTCGATGGCGTGCTGTTGCTGGTGGACGCTGTGGAAGGCCCGATGCCGCAGACCCGCTTCGTCACCAAGAAGGCGCTCGCCCTGGGCTTGAAGCCCATCGTCGTGGTGAACAAGGTCGACCGTGACGGCGCCGACGCCGACAACGCCGTGAACCTGACTTTCGACCTGTTCGACAAGCTGGGCGCCACCGACGAGCAGATGGATTTCCCCATCGTCTACGCTTCCGCCCTCAACGGCTGGGCTGTGCAGGAACAAGAAGACGAACGGGTGGACATGAAGCCGCTGTTCGAGACCGTGTTGAAGCATGTGCCGGCCCCGGCGACCGATGCCGATGCGCCTTTGCAGTTGCAGATTTCCGCGCTTGATTACAACAGCTATGTCGGTCGCATCGGCGTCGGCCGCATCCAGCGTGGCCGCGTCAAGACCGGCCAGCAGGTCATGGTGCTGTTCGGCACCGATGAAGAAATGATCGAGCACGAACGCACCCCGGTCAAAGCCAAGATCGGCCAGGTGTTCGGCTACCGCGGCATGAGCAAGATCGAGCTGGACGAAGGTCTGGCCGGCGACATCGTGCAGATCACCGGCATCGAAGACCTGGTTCTCGGCGCCACCATCACCGACCCGGAACAACCGGAAGCCCTGCCGCTGCTGAAGATCGACGAGCCCACCCTGTCGATGCAGTTCATGGTGAACACCAGCCCGCTGGCCGGCACCGAAGGCAAGTTCATCACCAGCCGCCAGATTCGCGACCGCCTGCACAAAGAGCTGCTCACCAATATGGCGCTGCGCGTGCATGACACCAAGGACGCGGATATTTTCGACGTCTCCGGACGTGGCGAACTGCACCTCTCCATCCTCCTGGAAAACATGCGCCGCGAAGGCTTCGAGATGGCCGTGGGCCGCCCGCGCGTGGTGAAGAAGATCGTTGACGGCGTCGAGATGGAGCCGTTCGAGCAACTCACCGTGGACGTGGAAGAAGGCCACCAGGGCGGCGTCATGGAAAGCCTCGGCCTGCGTCGTGGCGATCTGCAGGATATGGTGCCGGATGGCCGTGGCCGGGTACGCATCGAATACCGCATTCCCGCGCGCGGTCTGATCGGCTTCCAGGGCGAATTCATGAACCTGACCCGCGGCACCGGTTTGCTTAGCCATGTGTTCGATGATTACGCGCCGATCAAGGAAGGCGGCGTCGCCGAGCGTCGCAACGGCGTGCTGATCTCCCAGGAAAACGGCGATGCCGTGGCCTATGCGCTGTGGAAGTTGCAGGATCGCGGCCGCATGTTCGTCAACCCCGGCGACAAGCTGTACGAGGGCATGATCATCGGCATCCACAGCCGCGACAACGACCTGGTGGTCAACCCGATCAAGGGCAAGCAGCTTACCAACGTGCGTTCCTCCGGCACCGACGACGCCGTGCGCCTGGTGCCGTCGATCCTGCTGTCCCTGGAATCCGCCATCGAATTCATCGCCGACGACGAACTGGTGGAACTCACTCCGAAGACCATCCGCATCCGCAAGCGCTTCCTCAACGAGCACGACCGCAAGCGCGCCGTGCGCGAAGGGTAAATGTAGCGCCGGCTTCCAGCCGGCGTTTTTGTCTAGCCGGCTGGAAGCCGGCGCTACAGCCAATCCGTCATGAGCCTCCTGCAAACCCTCTTCGCCAAACCGCAACCGGTGCCCGCGCCGGTTGCGGCGGATTGGGACAGGGCATTGAGCCTGCCGCTGTTCGCCGGCTTCGGTGACGAAGACTACAAGCACCTGCAAACCCTGGCCGAGCAACTCCTGGCCGACAAGACCTTTACCCCGGTGGCCGACGCGCAACCCACGGGTGCCGAGATCGCCGGCATTGCCCTGCGCGCGGCGCTGCCCATCCTCAGGCTGGGCGTGTCCTGGTATCGCGGCTGGAGCGAAGTGGTGCTCTACCCCGCCCAGTTCATCCATGACGGGGAAGAAGTGGACGAGCACGGCATCGTCCACGCCATGCATCACGTGCGCAGTGGCGAGGCTTGGGCTGGCGGGCCGCTGATCCTGTCGTTGGATGACTTGAAAGGCTCCGGTCGCGGCGAGGGTTACGACGTGGTGATCCACGAATTCGCGCACAAGCTCGACATGGGTGGAGGTGGCGTCAACGGCCTGCCGCCGCTGCATGGCGACATGCGGGCAGAAGACTGGGCGGCTGCGTTCAACCCCGCTTTCGAGGATTTCCGCCGCCGTATCGCTGCCGGTGAGGAAACGGAAATCGACCCCTACGCGGGCGAGAGCCCGGCCGAATTCTTCGCCGTGCTGACCGAATACTTTTTCGATTTGCCGGAGGCGCTGATCGAAGCGTACCCGGCTGTGTATGAACAGATGCGCCGGTTCTACCGGCAAGACCCGATGGAGCGGTTCCATGACCCTGCAACACCATGACCACCAGCACGCGCACGCAGCGTGCGACAAATGCATATTCGATACCGACCTACACCACTTCGAAGCCGACGTGATCGAGGCCTCGAAAGACCATCTGGTGATGGTCGACATGTGGGCCGACTGGTGCGGCCCCTGCCATTTCCTCACCCCGGTGCTGCTCAAGGTCATCCCCAGCTACGCCGGCAAGGTACGCCTGGCCAAGATCGAAGTGGACGAAGACGACAACATGAAAATCGCCGGCCGCTACGGCGCCCGCGGCTTCCCCACCGTGCTGCTGTTCAAGAACGGCGAGGAAGTCGCCCGCTTCCACTCCGCCAAGCCGGAACACTTCGTGCGGGAATTCATCGAGGCGCATCTGGATTGACAGCCGTGGGGTGTGCCGCGCGCACCGTTTACCCTTGCTCCCACGCTCCAGTGTCCCGAAACGAGCCATTCGCTTTCCCTGGAAACGTCTCGCAAAAATGAAGCCCCCCCTTTCCCGGGCCGACGCAACCTGGCACCCCCTCGAAGCAGCGCTCGACGAATTCGAGCCTGGCTTCCGCATCGAGCGTGAGCAACCACCGCTGCATTTCCCACGAGTAGCCAAACGCACCGCCGACATCGAACCCTTCCGCGTCATGGCCATCCTGGCGCGAGCGCGGGCGCTGGAGGCAGCGGGGCACGACATCGTGCACATGGAAGTGGGCGAGCCGGATTTTCCTACCCCGGAACCCATCGTCGAAGCCGGCATCGCGGCGCTACGCGCGGGCCACACCCACTACACCCCGGCGCTGGGGCTACCGCGCTTGCGCGAGGCCATCGCCGGGCATTACGGCGAGCATCACGGCGTCGCGGTCGACCCCGCCCGCGTCTGTGTCACCCCCGGCGCTTCCGGCGCGCTGCTGCTGGTGATGGCGGCGTTGTTCGATCCGGGCGATGAAGTATTACTGGCCGACCCCGGCTATCCCTGCAACCGACACTTCGCGCGGGTGGTGGAAGCGCGCGGTATCGGCGTGCCGGTGGGGCCGGAGACGGCATTCCAGTTGACCGCGCAACTGGTGGAGCAACATTGGGGGCCGCGTACCCGGGGCGTGCTGGTGGCGAACCCCGGCAACCCCACCGGCACGGTGATCGCCGCCGCCGAATTGCGCGCCATCCATGCCGTGGTGAAGGCGCGCGGTGGCTGGCTGATCGTCGATGAGATCTATCACGAACTGATCTACGGGAAAGCGGCACCCTCCGCCGCCGCCCTCGGCGACGACGTGATCGTCATCAACAGTTTCTCCAAGTATTTCCTGATGACCGGCTGGCGCCTGGGCTGGCTGCTGGCGCCGCCCTCATTGATGCCAGCCATCGACAAACTGGCGCAGAACCTGTTTCTCTCCGCGCCCACCGTCGCCCAGCATGCCGCCCTTGCCGCCTTGCGGCCGGAAACACGGGTGTTGCTGGAAGCGCGCAAGGCGGAATTGCGCGCGCGCCGCGATCTGTTGCTGCCGGAATTGCGCCACCTGGGCTTCGATGTACCGGTGGAACCAGCGGGCGCCTTCTATATCTACGCCGGCATCGACCGCTTCGGCATGAGCTCCGAAGCCTTCGCGGAAAAGCTGTTGCTGGAAGCCGGCGTCGCCATCACGCCGGGAACCGACTTCGGCTCGCACCAGGCCGAGCGGCATGTGCGCTTCGCCTACACCACCTCCAGCGAACGCATTCGGGTTGCCCTCGCGCGCATCGCGGCTGCACTGAAGCCACTGCTTCAACGATAATGCGCCGCCAATTACTGAAATATTCCGTGGGAGCCGGCTTGCCGGCGATGGCAAC
>JAUXXW010000183.1 GCA_030684775.1 Pseudomonadota bacterium | reverse complement strand
TATTGCATTGCATAGGGGAAGCCCGGTCAGGCCGGGCGCGTGGTGGATCAGGCCGCCAAGGGCAGTTCCGCCAGTTCGTCCAGCGTCATCAACGCCTTCGCGAACTCGCGCACCGTGTCATTGCACCCGGTCGGATGATCGACTTCAACGCCGCTGTCTTGCAGCCGCTCGATTTCGCCAAGGCTCGCCAGGCCAATCAGCAAGGCGTCGCGGATGGTCTTGATATTGCCCGGATGGTTCAGGCGATACAGGCCGGCGGCGGGGGTTTCGGTGATTTGAGAATTCTTCAATTCAGACATGGTGTTCTCCATCGGTTGTTGGAGCCGTAATAGTAGGATGTGCTATAGGCCGGGTCAATAGCAGTTTGTGCTACAGTCCATTCAAATCATGAAGGAAACAGCATGGCCCCTCTGAGCAAGACGCAGTTGGCTTTAGGCTTGATGGAAACTGAGAAAATCGGCGCGAGTGAGGCGGCTCGCCGCGTAGGCATCAAAGCCGGTACTGTGCTATCTGCCGTGATGCGGATGAAAGGCAAGCCGGTATGCCCGTGTTGCGGCCAGGTGGTTCGCGAAGGTTTTGAAATCGACCACTCCATCCTGAAAGAAGGTGCGTAGCCGCCTCATAGCACGATGGCGCTACGCCGCGTTTCGGCCCCGGCATCAGTCCCCTTCAACCGGATCGACCGGAATACCCAGCCGCTCGCGCCGGCCTATCAGGAAGGCGTCGCGCTCCCTCGCCCGTTCCAGCGCCCGCGCATACATCGCATCAAGCACTTCCTTCGGCGGGAATACGTTGAGGTTCACATCTTCCTTGACCTCTACGCGGCCGCGCCAGTGTTTCGGCTGGCGGTTCTTGAGCCAGTAAATTTGAGCCAGCACATCGGGAGCAATCCGCTTCCTCAGCGTGACAACCTGGTCGCCGACCACACGATCCTCCACGATGAAGTGCCCGCCCGTTGCCGATTTGTAGAGGGCAGATGCGACGGCCGCGTCGGCAATATCCTTGCCCCTTTTTAAGGACGCGCAAAATTCGGTATATCGGGCCTTCCAGCGGTTGATCGTCGCCACGTCAACCTCGAACATTTCCGCCAGCTTCGCATCGTCCGCACCGCACAAGCAAAATGCTTCGGCTTGGGCCGCGTAGATGGCGCGGTATTGGGTCGGTCGGCCCCGCTTGGCGACGGGCTTCGGTTTCTTTGCGTTCATGCAATCTCCCTTCCCCGGCGCGCGGCCGGGGCTTTGTGGTGGTCAGGCCGCGATTGCTTGCGGTTCGGTCAGGTCAGCGGCGGCGGCCAGGGCGGTGTGTTCGAGCAAGTGCGGATCGTGGAAAGGCCAAGCTGCCAAGAAGGCGTCGATGCGGATGCTTTCGGCGGTCAGGGTCTCGATTTCCGCGCGCCATTCGGCGATTTCAGCCGGCGTGTGCGGCAAGCCGATTTGCCCGATTTGGTCGTAAGACAAGCCGGCGTCGCGGTATTTTTTGACGGCTTCTTCGCGCAGACCATCCGCGCTCTGAATTTTTCCTCGCAATCCGTTGATGCGCTCCACGATTTCAAAATGCCGCTTCCCGGCCAGATGGATCAGGGGCGCGGATTGAGCCTTGATAGCCCTGCCGTGGGCCTCGAATTCGGCCTTGTGCGCGGCCTTGGTGACGCCATCGGCTTTGAGGCCGGCAAGCACGCCTTCGAGATACGCGGCGGGGTCATCGTGCCGCACGGCTTCAGCCATCGCGGCGAAAGTGCCGTTGCGCGTCAGGTTGTCGATTTTTTGATGGGCGCATCGTTCGGCCTGTTTCCAGGCTTCGCGCGGGGCGGCGAGCAGGTCGTCATTCACGGTCGTGGCGTTGGTCATCGGTGTTGCTCCTTGCATGGTTGCGCCTATCGGCGCGGGTTGGAAATCTGTGAGTAAGGGTGTTCCAGGTCTTCGGGGATGGCAGACAGCCAGGCCGGGCAGGTCGCGCCCTGGTCGGGGTGGTAGCGGATCACCCCGACCAGGGCGGACAGGCCAGCCGCCACCGGCTCGCCACATCCGCCGCGCCCGGTTTCGTGGGTGCAGGCGGAACAGGCCCGCGCCGGTTCCGGGTGGTTACGCTGTAACCGGATCGGTTCCGCCGCGATGGCCTCGGGGTGTCGCTCTAGAATCTCGGCGATGGTTGCCGGCGGGAAGCAGGCGACTTCCACCGGCTCGCGGTCGGGGTAGTGAATCAGCCACCAGCGGAAAGCAGTCGCGGTTTTTGATTCCGTGGGAGTTGCGACACTGACAGTTGCGACACTTGCGACAGTTCGCCCCTTATCACCTTCAAGTGTCGCAACAGTCGCAGGTGTCGCAGTCGCAAACCTCACGGGTTCACTTTTTCGGATCAGTGCGGCCAGGGTCATAACGCCACCCCCAGCAGTGCCGGATTCACCTTGATCGTTTTTCGACGGCCCTCATGGGCCACGCGCACGCGGTCAAGTTCTTCCAGTTCCCGAAGTGCCGCCGTCAGCCGCTCTTTATCGCGCACGCATCCCGGCCCCAGCCGTTGCGCCTCACGGGTCGGGACAAGGTGCGTCCGATTCGCCCGGCAATGCTCGATCAGCCAGCTATCCAGCCGCGCCGCGTCCGCCAGTTCCGCCGGTAGGGCCAGCTCGCCGAAGAAGCGCCGCGATTCGTTCAGGTGCCAAGCCGCTATCCGACTTGCGCCCTCGAAGGCTTCCAGGCCCACCGCGCCGCCCATGCCGTGCTCGAATATCTGAAACAGGGCCGCCAGCCGCGCCGCGTTATCGGCGGATTTACTCGCCACGTCGCGCACGTCGTACAGTTCGCCGCCGCTGGCAAGCTCACCCTCGATGGCGTCGTGGAAGGCCACCCATGCGGCCTTGGCTTCGGGTGCCAGCATCAGCAGCGCCGGGGATAGTTCGCCCTCTTCGTTCATGGGTGCTGGGTTCGCCAGAATCGCGGCGATGCGCCGATGGAATGCGGCCAGGTGCGGCCAGTTCGGCGGGGCTTCGGTGAAGGGTCGAAAGCCTTGGGTCGATTCCGGCCAGGCGACAAGAAACCGGGCAAGAAAGCCGGTGCCGCGCGCCAGTCCGCCGGATCGGTCGAAGAAGCTGCGCAAGGTCGGTTCCTGTATCTGCAAGGCCACGGTCAGCCGCGCGCCCTTTACGGTGAAGGATTCCGAAGTGCGCCGCCCCACGGAATGCACGCCGCCATCCCACAAGACATTGAGCAAGCCCAGGTTCCGCATGACGCTATCCTTGCCCATGCCATGCGCGCCGAAGATCAAGCCGGCCTCGCTCGATACCACGCCCGCCGATGGCCATTGCCGCGCCAGGCTCCAAGCCAAGTTCTCCGGGGTTTCGTCGCCAAGTAGCAGCTTCGGCACGCGCGGCGGTTCCGGCTTGTCGGCTTGTATGTCGGCAAGATCGGCGCGCAGTTGGTCGGTTGTCTTGCCTCTTTTGCCGGCATCCTTGATCGCGGACAGCAGCCCGTCGCGTTCCGCCGTCCAGGCGTCAATGTCGGACTCATGGCGCTTGATCGCCGGTTTCATCGTCTCGGCCTGTTCTTCCTGGTACTGGCGGATTGCCGACACGAAAAAGCTGTCACAGGTGGATTTCCGCTCGCCGCTGTCCGCGATGGTCAGCAGGAACAGCCCCACCGGCCCTTGCAAGCGTTCCGCCCGCTTGGCGTCGATATGGGCTTGGCAGGCCAGGGACAGCGCAGCCAGCGCCGAAGAGGCCACCATCGGCACGGGTGCCTTGACGAAGCCGGCCACTTCTTCCACCGCCGAGCGGATGGTGTCGGGCAGTGCGTCAACCGGGTAGGGTTCCGGTTCCACCTTGGCGGATAGCGGTTGTGGTTCCGGCCAGCCGTTTTCATCCGATTCGGCCGCTGGCGCGTTCCGGTTGGGTTCTTGATGCGATGCTCCGGCCGGTGCCGCCGCGCTCGCTATGCAGCGTCCTACGGCTTCCAGGCCGCACAGTTGCGCCAGGTCGTTCATATCGGTTGCGCCGTCCGGGCGGTCGGTACCGAAATCGGGGATTGCCACCATGCCGCCCACGGTGCGCGCCGCTTCGATTGCATGGGGATCAGGTGCGCCGGTTGCCTTCACCAGATCGGCCAGGATCACTAGCGCCGCCGCCGGGTAGCGTTCGCGCATCGCCTTCGCCACCGCCGGTAGGTTGCCAGCCGACAGCGCCGCAATGGCGGGGTGTCCGCTGGCTTCCTTGCCGGATAGCGCGGTCGCCACCCCCTCGGCAATCAGCAGGGTTGCTACGGCATCGGGCAGGGGTTGCGCCGCCCAAAATCCGCCGGTCTTCGTGCCACGCCCGGCCAGCGCCGCCTTGCGCCCGTCACCGTCGATCAGTTCCAGGGTTGAAAGCCGGTCGCCTTGCTTCACCGGAACCGCCAGCAAGCGCCCGGCCAGGGGTTCGCCGCCCGACTTCGGCACATAGCCCAGGATCGCCGCCGCCGCGCCCGCATCAATCTCGCGCAGGGTCGCCACCGGGGCAACCCGCTTGCGGGTCATGTAGGGATTGCCGGCGGGGTCGGTGCCGGCCTTCCAGGTCGCCGCCGCCTTGCTCGCCGCCTCGACACGCTCGCGGGCCGTCTCGGCTTCTTCCTTCGCCGCCCGTTCCGCCGCAACCCGCCGCCGCTCGGCAATCGCTTCGGGGGTCGGTGCCTGGTGCAGCCCGTCATCGCGCCAGCCGGCCGCCTTGGCTTCGTGAATCAGCGTTCCAATTTTCAGTTGTCCGGTTTCGCTGGCACTTTTCCAGACGGATGCGGCCTCATCGTTGCCACGCTCCCCGCGCCATTCGTCCCATAGATCGCGGCCAGCCTCGCCGAATTCGGACTTCAGCATAAAGGCCACGCGCACACGTTCATCGTGTCCACCGATGGGGATGAAGCCCAGGGCTTCGCGGATACGATCAATATCGCCGTTCATTTCCCAGCCCTCCGCTTCCATGTGCGCTTTTGCTTGCGGTCGATGCGGCTGGGCTTGGTGTCGCCACCCAATGCCGCCCAACTGAGCAGGTCGATGTCGGGTTTTTGGGTAAACTCTTGGCTATCGGAAGTTTTTTGGGTCGCCTGGTGCCAGCCAGCGCGGCCCTTTGTTTTTCTGGTCATGTCCGCCCCTTATGCGGATGCAATCAGGGCGAGAATGTCTTCCACTTTCCAGGCGGTCACGCGCGGCCCGAGTTTCACCGGCTTGGGGAAGCGCCCGGATTTGACGCCAGCCCACCAGCAGGATTTTTTGACCGGGATCAGCGCCGGAATGGGCGGGGTTGCGTTGGGGTTGCCGATGATGTTCGGCAAGCGAAGAAAGCCCGTTTCGGGTAGTTGGTGCATGGTCAGCCGTCCTTGTCCAAGTTATGACGGTGCCATCCTCATTTTTCCGATAACCGGAAAGGCCGAATTCGGAATTCAAAAACCGAATTCGGGAATGCTTCCTTATTTCATGCGGGTTTCCAGTGCGTCGGGGATTTTCGCCAGATGGTTGCGGATGGTGCCGTCATCAACATGCGCCCCAAGATCGTCGGTCATTTCCATGAGACGTTGCGCCGCGCCGCGTCCTTGCGGGTCAATCCCCTCATATTTGCATAGCGCCGCGATGATGGTTAGCAGGGTGTTACGTTCCGTGGGGGTCAATAGCTTTTCAGGTTCGGCTACCTTCAATCTACGTTCCGGCAACATTCCATTTGCTATTGCATACTCTTTCCAAGGCGGAACCATTCCGACCGATTCGGACAGTGCAATCCATTCTTGCGGGCTCGCCGTCTCGATCTTGTTTGCAGCCGCAACTATCGCAACTCGATCTTGTGTGTCACTGGCGTTACACATAAACATGGTGTCGTCATAAGTACGGTTGCCTTGATATGAAATATCCCGCCCATCAATGGTTGAGACAGACTCTCGCGGTGAAAAGGCCACTTCATCAGGAACAACGCCGGATATTAGTTTTGCCGCTTGACTGGCATTCCAAGAGGGCAATCCCAACCAGAATGCAAGCTCTTGGTTCATAAAGTCATGTGTTGGCTTTTCTAAGTCGTTCATCATCAAGCCGCCCGCTGGAACGGCAACACGTCCGCGCCGGCTTTTACGCCGGCCAGGTAATCGCCCCACCACTGCATCAGCTTCCGGCGCTCGGGCAGGTATTCCGCCCTGTTGTATGCGCCCCGTACTTCGTTGCGCTCGCAGTGCGCAAGTTGGCGTTCAATCACGTCGGGCCTGAATAGCCCGGACTCGTTCATGACGGTTGACGCCACGGCGCGGAAGCCGTGTCCGGTCATCTTGCCCTTGTAGCCCAGGCGGTACAGGGCAAACAGCATGGTGTTGTTCGAGATGGGCTTGTCCCTGTTCCGGCCAGGGAACAGGTAGCGGCCAGCGCCGGAGATGGGCAGCAGTTCATCCAGGATGGCGAGGGCTTGGCGCGAGATGGGAACGATATGTTCCGTCTTCATCTTCATCCTGCCCGCAGGGATGGCCCACAGGGCGGCCTCAAGGTCGAACTCCTCCCAGGTTGCCCCCAGCAGTTCGCCGGTTCTCACGAAAGTTGCCCCCAGCAGTTGCAGTGCCAGGCGGGTCAGGGTGTCACCGGTCGTTTCGTCGTAGGCATCGATCTTGCGCAACAGGTCGGGCAGTTCCTCGGGTCTTACGGCGGCCTGGTGCTTCTTGACGTGAGGCGTGAGCGCGCCGCGCAGATCGGCGGAAAGGTCGCGCTTGCATCGACCCGTAGCGATGCCGTAGCGGAACACTTGCCCGCACACGGCAAGGACGCGATGCGCCAGGTCATAAGAGCCGCGCGCTTCGATCTTGCGCACGGTAGCCAACAACTCCGGCGCTTCCAGGTCGGCAATGGGTCGATACCCTATCTCCGGGAAGATGTTGCCTTCCAGCCGTCGCAACACGTCTTGCGAGTGCGTCGCCACCCAGATGCGCGCCTGCTTCCCATACCACTCCCGCGCCACGGCTTCGAAGCTGTTGGCGGCCTTCATGGCATCCTCGCGCTTCGTCGCCTTCCTCGCCTCACCGGGATCAATACCATCGGCCAGCAGGGCGCGCAGTTCCTCCCGGCGGGCACGGGCGGCCTTCAAGGTGGTGTCTGGGTAGATACCCAAGGACAGGCGTTTTTCCTTGCCCTGGAACCTGTACTTGAACCGCCACCACTTGCCCCCTGCCGGGGAAAGTTCCAGGTACAGGCCGCCGCCGTCGAACAGGCGCACGGGCTTGTCCGCCGGCTTGGCGGTACGGATGGCGGTATCGGTCAGCGGCATGTCGCACTTCCTCCGGGTTGCTGGGGGCAACATCGGCGGGGGCAACTTACCTGCCCCCAGACTTGCCCCCACGAAGAGCCGGATTTGCTTGGACATAACCGGCCTTATTCGGACACATTCTAGCCGTGAATCAAGCGTTTACATGGTATTTTTGGATTGCAACGGATCGTTGCGGATGCTGTTTTGGCGGAAGCGGTGAGATTCGAACTCACGGAGGGGATAAACCCTCGCCGGTTTTCAAGACCGGTGCCTTAAACCACTCGGCCACGCTTCCAGATTGGTGGGTACCCGGATGAAAAACACGCCTGAAACCACAGTTAGGCGCGTTTGGAGAACCACTTTGGATGTTGCTGGAGTTATCTGGTGGGTGCTGACGGTCTCGAACCGCCGACATTCTGCGTGTAAGGCAGACGCTCTACCAACTGAGCTAAGCACCCGAAAATCAGTTCACCGAATCTTTCAGTGCCTTGCCGGGGCGAAATTTCGGTACTTTGGCGGCCTTGATCTTGATGGCGGCGCCGGTGCGGGGATTGCGACCGGTACGGGCGGCGCGTTTGCCGGTGTAGAAGGAGCCGAAACCCACCAGCGTCACCATCTCGCCCTTCTTGAGCGCCTTCTTCACTGCGTCCATCGCACCTTCCAGAGCACGCCCGGCCGCCGCTTTGGAAAGGTCCGCGGATTCGGCGATGGCTTCAATCAATTCAGACTTGTTCACGGCGTCCTCCTTCCAGTGAGTAGCAACGGCGCGGATTTTCCCGCGCCGCGCATATTCCGGTTCGGGCTTTCCTGTGTCAAGGGAAAAACACCCCCAAGCCGCGTCAATGCTTGATTACCACCGGTTTTTCATCGGCGGCGGGAACCGGGGCGGGGGTGGCGACAACATCATCCTCGGATAGCGGTTGCGGCTCGCTTTCCAGGGCGGCGCTGAGCACCTGTTCGATCCACTTCACCGGCTGGATTTCCAGGCGATTCTTGATGTTGTCGGGAATCTCGGTGAGGTCTTTGACGTTGCCTTCCGGGATCAACACCTTCTTGATGCCGCCACGATGCGCGGCCAGAAGTTTTTCCTTCAAGCCGCCGATCGGCAGGACTTCACCGCGCAGGGTGATTTCTCCGGTCATCGCCACATCGCAGCGCACAGGAATGCCGGTGAACACCGAGACCATCGCGGTGGTGAGGGCGGCGCCGGCGGACGGGCCGTCCTTGGGCGTGGCGCCTTCCGGCAGATGGATGTGCATGTCGTTCTTTTCGAACACCTCACCCTTGATGCCGAGGCTGGCGGCGCGGCTGCGCAGCACGGTGCGGGCGGCTTCGATGGATTCCTTCATCACGTCGCCCAACTGGCCGGTGCGGGTAATGACGCCCTTGCCGGGCATGATGGTGGCTTCGATGGTGAGCAGTTCGCCGCCCACTTCGGTCCAGGCGAGGCCGGTGACCTGGCCGACTTGGTTGTTCATTTCCGCCATGCCGTAGGTGTAGCGCTGTACGCCCAGGTATTTGTCGAGGTTCTTCGGGGTAACGTTGATCTTGCCCTTGACCTTCTTCAGGGTATGGGCGGTGACCGCCTTGCGGCAGATCTTGGAAATTTCCCGCTCCAGGCTACGCACGCCGGATTCCCGCGTGTAGTAGCGCACGATGTCGCGCAGGGCGGTCTCGGCAACGTGGAGTTCGGTTTCCTTGAGGCCGTTGTTCTTCATCTGCTTGGGCAGCAGATAGCGCAGGGCGATGTTGATCTTTTCGTCCTCGGTGTAGCCGGACAGGCGGATCACTTCCATGCGATCGAGCAGCGGCGCCGGGATATTGAGGGAGTTGGCGGTGGCCACGAACATCACGTCGGAGAGGTCGTAATCGACTTCGACGTAATGGTCCTGGAAGGTGTGGTTCTGCTCGGGGTCGAGCACTTCCAGCAACGCGGAGGAGGGGTCGCCGCGGAAGTCCTGGCCCAGTTTGTCCACTTCATCGAGCAGGAAGAAGGGGTTGCGCACCGTCGCCTTGGTCAGGCTTTGCAGGATCTTGCCCGGCATGGAGCCGATATAAGTACGGCGATGGCCGCGAATCTCGGCCTCGTCGCGCACGCCGCCCAGGGCCATGCGCACGTACTTGCGATTGGTGGCGCGGGCGATGGACTGGCCGAGTGAGGTCTTGCCGACGCCAGGCGGCCCGACCAGGCAAAGGATGGGGGCTTTGAGCTTGCCGACGCGCTCCTGCACGGCAAGGTATTCGACGATGCGTTCCTTGACCTTCTCCAGACCGTAGTGGTCTTCGTCGAGGATTTCCTGCGCCCGCTGCAAGTCCTTGCTGATCTTGGTTTTCTTGAACCAGGGCAGGTTAACCAGGGTCTCGATGTAGGTTCGCACCACGGTGGCTTCGGCCGACATGGGTGACATCATCTTCAGTTTCTTCAGCTCGCCCTCGGCTTTTTTCATGGCTTCCTTGGACATGCGCGCGGTCTTGATGCGCTTGTCCAGTTCGTCCAGATCGCCATTTTCGTCGACGTCGCCGAGTTCCTTCTGGATCGCCTTGACCTGTTCATTCAGGTAGTACTCGCGCTGGCTCTTTTCCATCTGGCGCTTGACCCGGCCACGGATGCGTTTTTCCACCTGGAGGATGTCGATCTCGGTTTCCAGGAAACCCATCAGGTGGTCGAGACGGGCCTTCAGTTCGGTCATCTCCAGGATGGCCTGCTTCTGGTCCAACTTCAGCGGCAGATGCGCGGCGATGGTGTCGGTGAGACGGCCGGCGTCGTCGATGCCGGCCAGCGAGGCCAGGATTTCCGGGGGAATCTTCTTGTTGAGTTTGACGTAGTTATCGAACTGCGCCAGCAGCGCGCGGCGCATGGCTTCGATTTCGCTGTCATCCAGGCCGACCTCGGCCATCGGTTCGCCGCGCGCCATGAAATGCGTGTCGGCGTCGATGAATTCCTGCACCTGCACGCGCTGGTTGCCTTCCACCAGCACCTTCACGGTACCGTCCGGCAGCTTGAGCATCTGCAGGATGCTGGCGATGGCGCCGACTTCGTAGAGGTCGTCGAAGCTGGGCTCATCCTTGGCTGCGGATTTCTGCGCCACCAGCATGATGTGCTTGCCGGCTTCCATCGCCAGTTCCAGCGCCTTGATCGACTTCGGCCGCCCCACGAACAGGGGAATGACCATGTGCGGGAACACCACCACGTCGCGCAGCGGCAACAGGGGCAGCGTGACGGGGGCGGTAAACAGCGTGCTTTGGCTCATGAATATCTCCGGCGTGGAACGCCTTTACGGTCCGAGCTACTTGAGTGCGCCGGGCGGGAATTCAACCCGGCGCGGGGATTAATTACCTGAATCGACCATCAACGTGAAACAACCGCCACGCCTAACCCCACGTAGCCCCGTAGGGCGGAAAAGCGGCCTTATCGCGCCTTCCGCCGGGTTCGTCGGAAGGCGCCGGCATGAAGACGCCGGCTTTTCCGACCTACAGGGATGGGAATGGCGGGAGGTATTTCAACCGACCGCCTTGGCGGGTTCGGAATAGATCAGGAGAGGCTTGCCTTCACCACTGATGGACTTTTCGTCCACCACGACCTTGGTCACATTCTCCATGCTGGGCAGTTCGAACATGATGTCCATCAGGCTGTGTTCGATGATGGAACGCAGGCCACGCGCGCCGGTCTTGCGCTTGATCGCGCGGTTGGCGATGGAGGTGAGCGCCTCTTCACGGAATTCCAGCTCCACGCCTTCCATCTTGAACAGCTTTTCGAACTGGCGCGTGAGCGCGTTCTTGGGCTCGGTGAGGATCTGCATCAGAGCCTTGACGTCGAGTTCCTCCAGCGTGGCGATGACCGGCAGGCGACCGACAAACTCGGGAATCAGGCCGAATTTAATCAGGTCTTCCGGCTCCACCATGCGGAACACTTCGCCGACATCCTTGCGGTTGTCCTTGCTCTTCACTTCCGCGCCGAAGCCGATGCCGGATTTCTCGGTGCGGTTGCGGATGACCTTATCCAGGCCGCTGAAGGCGCCACCGACGATGAACAGGATGTTGGTGGTGTCGATCTGGATGTATTCCTGATTGGGATGCTTGCGCCCACCCTGCGGCGGCACCGAGGCGACCGTGCCCTCGATCAGCTTCAACAGCGCCTGCTGCACCCCTTCACCGGAGACATCGCGGGTGATGGAGGGGTTTTCCGAACGCCGGGAAATCTTGTCGATCTCGTCGATGTAGACGATGCCGGTACGCGCTTTCTCGACGTCGTAATCGCACTTCTGTAACAATTTCTGGATGATGTTCTCGACGTCCTCACCAACATAACCAGCTTCGGTCAGGGTGGTGGCGTCGGAAATCACGAAGGGGACGTTGAGCAGGCGCGCCAGGGTCTGCGCCAGTAGGGTCTTGCCGGAGCCGGTGGGGCCGATCAGCAGGATGTTGCTCTTGGCCAGCTCGACTTCGTCATCCTTGCCACCGCCGGGCTGGCGCAGGCGCTTGTAGTGGTTGTACACCGCTACCGCCAGCGCCCGTTTGGCCGGGTCTTGCCCGATCACGTACTGATTCAGGGAATCACGAATCGCCAGCGGCGTCGGCAGCTTGTCGCTGACTTCCTTGTCACCCTCTTTCTGCACATCCTCGCGAATGATGTCGTTGCACAGGTCAACGCATTCGTCGCAGATGAATACCGATGGGCCGGCGATGAGTTTGCGTACTTCCTGCTGGCTTTTGCCACAGAAGGAGCAATACAAAAGTTTTTCGGCGCTGTCAGCCATGGTTCGGTTCCGTGCTCGTTGTTGTGATTAATACCCGATTAAACGAGTCAAGTTTACGCCGGATCGTTGCGGCTGACCATCACCTTGTCGGCGAGGCCGTAAGCCACCGCTGTTTCGGCGCTCATGAAGTTGTCGCGGTCGGTGTCGCGTTCGATGGTTTCCAGCGATTGGCCGGAGTGCTCCGCCAACAGGCCATTGAGACGCGCCTTCAAGTAAAGGATTTCCTTGGCGTGGATCTCGATGTCCGTGGCCTGGCCCTGGAAGCCGCCCAGCGGCTGGTGAATCATCACCCGCGAGTTGGGCAGCACATAGCGCTTGCCCTTGGTGCCGGCGGCCAGCAGGAAAGCCCCCATGCTGGCGGCCTGGCCCACGCATAGCGTGGACACGTCCGGCTTGATGAAGCGCATGGTGTCGTAGATGCCCATGCCGGCCGTGATCGAGCCGCCGGGGGAGTTGATGTAGAGGTAGATGTCCTTGTCCGGGTTTTCCGATTCCAGGTACAGCAACTGCGCCACCACCAGGTTGGCGGTCATGTCGTTGACCGGGCCGACCAGAAAAATGACGCGTTCCTTCAACAGGCGCGAGTAGATGTCGTAAGCGCGTTCGCCGCGCCCACTCTGCTCGACGACCATGGGGATCAACCCCAGGTCGGAGGGTTCTTGCGTCCAGGGCATTATTTGTTCCCCATCAGGGTTTCCAGGGTGGCGGGTTCGTCGTTGACCTGAACGTGTTCCAGCACCCAGTTGACGATGTTTTCCTCCAGAACCAGCGCGCGCGCTTCGTTGAGGCGGGTGCTGTCCTGGTGATACCAGGCAACGACTTCGGAGGGGTCTTCGTAACTCTGCGCGAACTCGTCGACCAGGGCTTGCACCTGCTCGTTGGCGGCGGTAATGCCGTTGGCGCGCACCAGTTCGTCCATCAGCAGGCCCAGGGCGACGCGGCGCTTGGCCTGCGGTTCGAAGATGTCGTCGCGCATCTGGATGTCCTGCTCGCGCATGCCGCGCGCCTTCAGGTCGGTCACGGCCTTCTCCAGCAGGGCACGTTGTTCCATCGCCACCAGGCCGGCGGGTACATCGAAAGGCGTGGTTTCCAGCAAACCATTGAGCACTTGTTCCTTCACCCGTGCCTGGACGCGGCGGCGGGCTTCGCGCGCCAGATTGCCGCTGATTTCCTCGCGCAGTTTGGCCACTCCGCCTTCGTGGATGCCCAGGCTTTGCGCCAGGGCATCATCCACTTCGGGCAGTTTCGCTTCATGCACCGCGTTCAGGGTGGCCGTGAAAGTGGCGGTCTTGCCGGCCAGTTCCTTGGCGAAGTAATCCTCGGGGAAGGTCACATCGAAGGTCTTGGTTTCGCCGGCCTTCATGCCCACCAGGCTACCCTCGAAATCTTTCAGGGTACGTCCTTCGCCCAGGATGACCGGGAAGTCCTTGGCCTCGCCGCCCTGGAAAGCTTCGCCGGCGATGGTGCCGGCGTAGTCGATATGCACGCGGTCGCCCTCTTTCGCTTCGCGCTCGACGGCGTGGTACTGCACACGCTGCTTGCGCAGGACATCCAGGGTGCGATCAACGTCGGTATCGCTCACTTCGACGACCGGACGGGTCACCTTGATGCCGGACAAATCGCCCACCGTGATTTCCGGGAAGACGTCGAAGGTCGCCGTGAAAGCGCCATCCGCCGCTGGAGCAAACTGGGGATAGCCGGCCACGTTCAGGTTGTGCTCATGCACCGCCTGGGTGAATTGCTGCTGCAACACATCACCCAGAACCTCGCCGCGAATCTCGCCAGCGTAGCGTGCCGCCACCAGCTTGAGCGGTGCCTTGCCGGGCCGGAAACCATCAATGCGCGTGTTCTTGGCGATCTTGCCAAGGCGCTTGGAGACTTCAGTCTCGATTTCGGCGGGATTGAGATTCAGTGTCATACGACGGGAGAGGCCGTCCAGGGTTTCCAGGTTTGCAGTCATGTTGTCCACAAGTAAACAATGAGTTATCAAGATTCATACCAAGCGGCATTCGAACCTGATCCGTAAGCAAATCAAGGGGTTTGCCATACAGACCAGCAAGTTCCGCCTGTCTGACAGTCGCCGAACAAGCGGATAGGGTCTCGAATACAACCAGGTGTCGCTGGTGCGAAAGGGGGGACTCGAACCCCCACGCCAAAGGCGCTGGAACCTAAATCCAGTGCGTCTACCAATTCCGCCACTTTCGCTGGTTAAACAATTCGGTCGACTGCTTCGGGATGCCGAAATCGCAAACGGACCGAAAAAAACGCACGGATTCTAACACGTCGGAATTGACCACCCCGGTGGCGACGACATGCCCACCGGCAAGCTTATCGCGAGGGCTTCAAGGCGATGCCTGCGCTGATATGCGGTCAACCGCCGTTTCCAGCTTCATGGAAGCGCGAAAGACTTCCAGAGCCTGCCGTGGGCAAGAACGCCGGCCGCGCGGCGCGCGGCAAGGACGCATTACGCAGCCGCAGCCACCGCCGGGGGGATGCGATCGATCAGACGCGGGTCGAACGGTTTCGGGATGATGTAGTCGCGGCCGAATTCGAGCTTTTCCAGCTTGTAGGCATCCAGCACTTCCTGTGGCACCGGCTCGCGCGCCAGGGCGGCGAGCGCCCGCGCGGCGGCGATCATCATGGGTTGGGTGATGGCACGGGCTCTAGCGTCGAAAGTGCCCTTGAAGATGTAGGGAAAGCCGAGGACGTTGTTGACCTGATTGGGGTAGTCGGAGCGGCCGGTGGCCATGAGCGCGTCGTCGCGGGCGGCGTGAACCTGGGCGGGGGTGATTTCCGGGTCGGGGTTGGCCATGGCGAAGAGGATGGGCTTGGCGGCCATGCTCTTGACCATTTCGGCGCTGACCAGGTTGGGGCCGGAGACGCCGATGAAAACGTCGGCGCCGGTCATGGCGTCGGCCAGGTCACGCATGTCGGTGTCCTTGGCGAATTCCTGTTTGTGCGAGTTGAGGTCGGTTCGACCGCTGTGGATGACGCCTTTGCTGTCCACCAAAGTCATGTTGGCCTTGTTGCCGCCCATGGCGATCAGCAGGCGCATACAGGAGAGGCCGGCGGCGCCGGCGCCGAGGCAGACCAGCTTGATGTCGTCGAGCTGCTTGTCCTGCACTTCGAGCGCGTTGAGCAGGCCGGCGCACATGACGATGGCGGTGCCGTGCTGGTCGTCGTGGAAGACGGGAATGTCGAGGCGCGCTTTCAGGGCTTCTTCGATCTCGAAGCAATGCGGCGCGGCGATGTCTTCGAGGTTGATGCCGCCGAAGGTGGGTGAAATGTTGACCACGGTTTCGATGAAGCTTGCGACGCTGGGGGCGTTGACCTCGATGTCGAACACGTCGATGCCAGCGAAGCGCTTGAACAATATGCCCTTGCCTTCCATCACCGGCTTGGAGGCCAGCGGCCCGAGGTTGCCGAGGCCGAGAATGGCGGTGCCGTCGGTAATCACCGCGACCAGGTTGCCCTTGTTGGTGTAGCGGTAGGCATTTTCCGGGTCTTTGGCGATCTGCCGTACCGGCTCGGCCACACCGGGGGTGTAGGCGAGGGAGAGGTCATATTGAGTGGCGCAGGGCTTGGACGATTCCACGGAGATTTTTCCGGGACGGGGAAATTCGTGGTAGTCCAGGGCTTTCTGGTTCAGGTCGTTCATGCTGTCTCCTCGGGGCTGTTCAGGGTCGGGATATTAGCTTGCTGCACTGCGGAAAAAAACAGTCGACAAACCCCCGGCTTGAGTCCCCCTACTCCGAACCGCCCCGTGGACAGCGCTTTCCCGCAACAACCGGGCCATGAGTTCGGTTACCCTACGGCCCGCCCCGCATGCGGAACCGTGATGTGACGGGGCTATTCCGCAGCACGCTTTCACCGTTTGGAGGAGAAATCCATGCACAAGACCCTATTCCGCGGCCTGCTTTCCATCCTGGCCTGCCTGTTCATGCTGCCGGCACAGGCCCAGGTCGTCGTGCCTGTTGCGCCCAACCCCTATCTGCAATTACTGCCGCTTCCCACCCTGCCGGTTCTGACTTTGCCCGACCTGAGCGCCTTGACCAACAATCTGCCGCTCGCCGGCATGCCGATTCCCTTCGTCGGCAACCTGCAAACCGCGCCGACCAAGCCCTACACCATGCGTCCCGGCATTCCGCAACAGACCAAGCGGCAGATGATGCAGATGATGATGCCGATCATGAGCAATGTGATGCGCATGTCGATGCCGGACGCGATGAACTGGTTCGCGCACAAGGTCAAGGTCAAGAAGGGGGTCTCCTTCGACGATGTGGTGGACTCCATGAAGCTGCGCGCCAACAAGCTCAACTTCAAATACGTCGGCAACAACCTGATGTACAAGGATTTCCAGGCCGTGCTGGGTGATATGGATGCGCCACGCATCGAAGTGCACAGCTTTTGCGACATCGCCGTCGGCCGCGACCTGCTCAAGATCGCCCCGGAATTTCTGGTCTTCCTGCCCTGCCGCATCGGCATCATGGAAGATTCCAACAAGGAAATCTGGGTGATGATGCTGGACTGGAACCTGGACTGGGTGGCCGGCTACGAAGGCCAGATGGGCGTCACCCCGGAACTGTCCCGTGGCGCCATCGATGTCCGCAACAAGATGGAAGAAATCATGGTAGCCGGGGCGAATGGCGATCTGTAATGGAGCTGTTTAATTGAATGCCGGCCCCAACCTGGTGAACGCCGGCCACTACGAGAATTTTCCGGTGGCCTCGATCATCATGCCGCGCAAGCTGCGCGCGCCGGTGCGGGCGATCTACGCCTTTGCCCGCACGGCGGACGACTTCGCCGACGAGGGTGACGCGCCGGCCGATGAGCGCCTGGCACGCCTGGCCGAATACCACGCGCATCTGCACGCGCTGGAACGCGGCGAGACGGTCGATCACCCGATCTTCCAGGCGCTCGCCCCGCACATCCGCGAATACGCCCTGCCCTACGGCCTGTTCCACGATCTGCTTTCGGCCTTCGAGCAGGACGTGGTGAAGACCCGCTATGCCCACTTCGGCGAAGTGATGGACTACTGCAAGCGTTCCGCCAACCCCATAGGCCGTCTGCTGCTGCAGCTCTACGGCGACCGCGACGAAAAGCACCAGGCTTGGTCGGATGGCATCTGCTCGGCGTTGCAACTGATCAATTTCCTGCAGGACGTGGCCCAGGACTGGCCGAAGGGCCGCGTCTACCTGCCGCAGGACGAGATGGCGAAGTACGGCATTACGGAACGGCAGATCGCCGAGGGGCGCAGCGACGGCCTCTGGCAGATATTCATGAAGACCCAGATCGAACGCGCCCGCCGCATGTTGCAGGCCGGCGCGCCGCTGGGTCGGGCATTGCAGGGCCGCATCGGCTTCGAGATGCGTCTGATCATCCTGGGCGGCTCGCGCATCCTGGAAAAACTGCACGATGCCCAGGGCGACGTCTTCCAGCAGCGCCCGGTGCTGACTTGGCGCGATTGGCCCGGCCTGCTCTGGCAGGCGGCGTTCCCAGGTAAACGCAAGGCGGCGGGGGGATGCAGTTCCGGCACTTGCGGGACGCATCGTTGAACAAAATTGCCTGTCATTCCCGCATTCGCGGGAATGACGAAATCTGATGCCCGCTACCGACCCCCACGCCTATTGCCAGGAAAAAGCCGCCGCCAGCGGCTCCAGCTTCTATTACAGCTTCCGTTTCCTGAGCCCCGAACGGCGCCGCGCGATTACCGCCTTCTATGCCTTCTGCCGTGAAGTGGACGACATCGCCGACGAATGCCACGACGCGACGGTCGCCCGGTCCAAGCTGGCCTGGTGGCGCGACGAGGTGGCGCGTTTGTATGCCGGCGCGCCCTCGCACCCGGTCACGCTCGCTCTGCGCGAAGCCGTGGCACCCTTCAAGCTGCCCCAGGAAGCCTTCGAGCAGATCATCGACGGCATGGAAATGGATCTGGGCCGTGTGCGCTACCCCGATTTCAAGGCGCTGCGCCTTTACTGCCACCGGGTTGCCGGCGTGGTCGGCGAAGTGGCGGCACTGATCTTCGGGATTCGTTGTGCCCCCGGCCCGGGAAAAGCACCCGAGCCGCCCCCCGAGGGGGCCAAGTCGTTCTTGGGGCGGCCCGGCGAACGACTTGAGAGCGACCACACCACCCTCAAGTACGCGAACCGGCTGGGCCTGGCGTTCCAGCTCACCAACATCATCCGCGACGTCGGTGAAGATGCCCGGCGTGGCCGCATCTATCTGCCGCTGGATGAATTAGCCGAGTTCGGTGTCAGTGAAGCGGATCTGCTCCAAGCCCGGATGAACGAGAACTTCCACCGCCTCATGGAATTCCAGTACCAGCGCGCGGAACAGACCTACGAAGAAGCGCTGGCCCTGCTGCCCGCCGCCGACCGCAAAGCACAACGCCCCGGCCTGATCATGGCCGCCATCTACCGCACCTTGCTCCAGGAAATCCGCGCGGACGGCTTCCGGGTGCTCGACCGGCGCACCTCGCTCACACCGCTGCGCAAACTTTGGCTGGCATGGAAGACGTGGGTGAAGGGGTAGTTCCCCCTCCCCCTCCGGGGGAGAGGGGCGTAGTCGCCATCATCGGCGGCGGCTGGGCGGGGATCGCCTGTGCCGTGGAACTGGCCGACGCCGGCCACCCGGTGGCGCTCTATGAATCGGCGAAACAACTCGGCGGGCGCGGGCGTGGCGTCGACTGGAACGGCATCCGCATCGACAACGGCCAGCACCTGATGATCGGCGCCTATGGCGCCACCCTGCGCCTGCTGCGCCGCCTCGGCACGGCGCACCTGCTGGAACGGCAACCGCTGCAACTGCGCGTACCCGGTTTCCGCCTGGCCTTGCCCAGGCTGCCCGCGCCGCTGCACCTGGCGAGCGGCCTGTTGTTGGCGCGCGGTCTCAGCCTGGCGGAAAAGTGGGCCGCCGCGCGTTTCATGCAGGCGTTGCAGACCATCAACTATCGCCTGCCTGAAGACTTCCCCGCATCCACCCTGTTGCACCAGTATCGCCAGCCCCCGGCGCTGATCGCCAAGCTCTGGGCGCCGATCTGCATCGCAGCCCTCAACACACCGGTTGAAACCGCATCCGCGCAGGTGTTCTGCAACGTGCTGCGCGACAGCCTGGCCGGCAGCCGCGCGGATAGCGATCTGCTGATGAACCGCGCCGATCTCGGAAGTCTGGTCGGAGATGCCGCGCTGGCCGAACTCGGGCCACGCATCCGGCTGGGTGAGAAAGTCACGGGCATCACGGCGAGGCCACCCCAGATGCTCAAACCGGGCGCACTTGTAGCGCCGGCATCCTTGCCGGCGGGGTTAAGAGACGCCGGCAAGGATGCCGGC
>JAUXXW010000175.1 GCA_030684775.1 Pseudomonadota bacterium | reverse complement strand
CACCGGGCTGACGCCGGAACGCGCGCTGGAGCAACTACGCCGCATCCAGCATCACCGCATCCGTCTCAACGGCGCCAAGCCAGTGACAGGGGTGTCTTCCATCAACGAAGGACAGAGCGAGGTGTTCAGTGCCCTCCGGGTGAAAAAACCAGTCGCCACGCAGCAGTTGACCCTGTTGTAGTGGAGCGTTTTGAATTCGTGTCTAACAAAATCAAGGAGTTGTCGGATTAACTGTCGAACCCCGGAGATCCGGGCGCAATCGTTCTTTGGCCGCCCACTCTTCCTGCACCGCTTTGACCCGCGCATCCACTTCAGCTTGCACCGTAGATTTGGCTTCTTCCAACTTGGGATGCCAAATCCAGCGACGGTTCCTGGGATTCTCGAACAATTCCACGTCCAGCCGTTCCTGTGTGGCCTGTTGTGTCTTGAACACACCAAGGTCAATTTCGAGGATGGGCACACCGGTTTCAATCAGGCGGGTTTGTTTCTCAGGCATCAGGCGGTGGAATACCGTGATTTCAACCAGGATTTCCCGGCCCTTACGAAACCCGATAAGGTCAGGGGTCACCTCTCCGCGCGAGTGATTCTTCTTGCATTCATCAAGCAGCACCGTCCTTGCTTCCATGACGGACAAGCTTTTCTCAACCAAACGCCCGTAGGCATCCCAGCCGTGTGCGGACGCCCAGATAGCCGGGAGTAACAGCAGCTTCTGTAGATGTATGCGTTGCTTTGCAAGTTCGTGAACCGACTTTTCATAGCCATCCGCACAATCGGTTGTACGCACATGGGCGAAGTGCCATTCGCGCTCGGTGCCATGTCTGGCAAGAAGAGGATTTCGGCAGCCCGGACAGATACAACCACAGGCCGCACCACGTGGTACATCGGCAGCTGAAACAATTTGACCATCACTCAAACGGATGGCAAAAGGCAGGCGCAAGCTTGTCACGGCTGGTGGCAAGAAAAATCAATAATCCCTCGCCAGTCCCCCGGCAAAGAGACTCGCCGCATCCGTCGCATCAGCAATGCCTTTACGGACAGCCTCGCTGGTCAAATCCAGCACTCGCAGTTTCCCCTTTGCCTCCGCCACGGATTCCATCCGGTGGTAAACCGATGCATGTTTCTCCGCATACAACGCCAGCCCCTGTAATTTGGGCAATGCATCGGCCAGATGGAGGCCATGCGGGTCAACCAGATCGGCCACGACCGTTCCATCCGCTTGCATGGCAAAGAAAACAAAGTCCGGGCGAACAATGCCGTACTGCTCACCAGAAAGGTAAGCGATGCCGAGCGATGATTGGCCCGGCTGTTGCGGATTGCGATACCAGAATGCAAAGCCTTCCCGCTTCATTTCGGTTTCCACCACCTTTACTTCCCAGGCATTCAGTGCCGCCGGGTAATGGCCGTGCGCATCGCAAAGCAGGTGGCTCTTGTAGGTGGGTATCGCCGTTTCAACCTCATGCTCACGCGCCTTCGTCGGTTCAAAGCGCGCCGCCGGTTTCACCAAATCCACATCCTGCGGTTCGGTACTCATTTCCCTGACTTGGCGATAAGCCTCCTGCCGGTCGTGGGACAGCCTCTTGATGGCCGGGTTGTATTCCACCAACCACGCCTTGGCCAACTTGTCCGCCTCGGCATCAAAGTAGGGCTGCACTTCCGTCACCAAACCCAGCCCGGCCACAGTCACCCGCCCATCGACCAGCGCCTCTTCAAACTCGTCGTCATCCTCCGGGTCGGCATTCCGGTAAGCCAGAGCATCGACATAGGTGCGGGAAATATCGGGGCTGAAGATGCGGGCGGCGCGGCGGTAAGCGTCATCGATCACCGCCATGTCGGCATCTTCCAGAAACTGATCGAAGCTCTTGGTCTTGCTTTTCATGTCGGCCACGACTGTCTTGCCGTCCACTGTCAGCACCGCCTTGCGCTTGGCTTCGATTTGTTCCTTGAAACGGGCCTGCGCCGCATCCAGCACGGCATGCATCGCCTCGTGCGCCCGCTTGCCCGCCCCCTCAAGAATGCCGTCCCACGTCAGTTCATGCGCCAAGGCGGTCAAGCGCCGGGCCGGTTTGGCCCCGCGTTGCGGGCGGGTTTGCGAAGGCAAGGCCTCGAATTTCTCCCATACCGACGGCGAAGCGGCGGGGTTCGGCTTCATCTCCACCGGGTTGACGAGCACGCGCCCGCTGGGCGGGGCGGAACCGTCGTCCCCCTTCATCAACGCATCGACAACCTGCGTCACCGTCTTGACATCGAACTTGGGCAACAGGCATTCCACCGAGTTGAGCCGGTCATCGCCGGGGATGCGGCGCGCCAAGGGCGACCGCACCATGCGGCCCAACAATTGAGTGATGTGGGTGCGGTCCACCGCCGCCCGGAACGACACCATCACCTCGGCGCGAGGGCAGTCCCAGCCCGTGCTGATGGCGTCCTTGGCGATCAGTACACGCACCCAGTTCGATTCCTGCACCCGCTCCGGCGAGATATGGGGAACGTTGCGATTGCCGAACCGCTGGGTCGTGTGATCGCCAAACACATGCGCCACGCTGCCGCCAGGTAAATCCGGCCATTGCTGGTAGATCGTATCCAGGGCGCGGCCAATGTCGTTCGGGTCGGGCGTATTGGGAACTTGCAACACCATCAAGGGCAGCACGATGCGCGGGTCACCCTGTTGTTTCGCGTATTCGGCCCAGGCGGCGGTGGATTCCTTCAGTTTGTCCGTGGCGCGGCGCACCAGCACGGTATCGAAGTCCCCCACTTCATCGGGGATGTCCAGAATGATGGTGTCCTTGATCAGGCCGGATTCCTGCACCTTGGCCGAATCCACCACCACATTCGGCAGGGTGATGCGCTTCTGCGCCCCTTCCATCGCCTTGTTGAAGCGATCAACAGTGGCGGAAATTCCCCACACCACAGGAATCCCCGGCACGCCGCTGACACCATTGATGAGCCGCTGAACGATGGTGTCCTTGGCGCTTTCCGCTGCCTTGTTCGGGTTGCCCATGCCCCGGTGCGCCTCATCCAGCACCAGATACAGGGTCAAGGCCGGGTCTTCGATGGTGTTGCGGATCGTGTCCCACAGTGTGTAAGGCTGCGTATCTGGGCGCATTTGTGACACCAGATCGTCTTCGCCCTCAAAGCCGCGCACCAATAGGCTTTTCTTGCCGAGCTTCTGGGTATTAAGAAAGTAAATTTTCCCGGCCTCGAACTTGCGCCACACGAAAGGGTGCTCCACCACCACCAGATCCGTTTTGCTTCTGATGCGGTCGCTGGCTTCATCCAATCGCCAGCGGGTCTGCTCGTTCAGCGAAGGGTCGTCGCTGAACCAGATCACCACCGCGCCGGGATCGGCATCGAAGTTGAATTCGTCATCGCCATGAAACAGCGCCTCGAAGGCCGCCGCCGCCATCACCGTCTTGCCCGCGCCGGTCACGGCGGTCAAGGAAAACGCGCTCCTGTCCCCCTCGCCATGCCAATACCGGCGGCCCTTCTTCAAGTTCGCCAAGGCGTCGCGCACCGCATCCGCCTGATAGTCCTTCAGCGTGAATTTCATCCCTGATTCTCCGTATCGCCCCAGTCCTCGCCGTTGGCGAAGCTGAAATTGGTCAAGTACGACTCATACAGCCGTACCGGCTCCACCCCTGCCGGCAGTTGCCGCGCGATGGATTGAAAACGGCGATCATCGTCGGTGACGATGAAAGCCACGCCCAGCCCCTGGGCCTGGCCGATGGCCGTGATGAAAGGCGTGGAGCAATCCACATTGACCAGCAACCCGTAAGCCTCCACCACTTCCCAGCCGGCCTCCGGCAGATGATCGATGCGCCGTCCCCGACTGCCCGCGCGCAGCCACAGCAAGGGCGCGATGCGGGCAAAGGCCCGGTTGTGGTTGACGGAAACCGGGGTTTCATAAGTCAGGGTGAAGAATTCGGCGTTTTCATCGAAACCCTCGGCCATCGGGAATTCGTCGGTGAATTTGTAATCACCCTTGATGGGTTCGCCGTCCGGGGTTTTGCCGGTGATGGCGGCTTTGACGCGGGGCTTGGTGATGTAGTCGCAGATGCCGTGTTTTTCCCATTCGGGGTCGCCGGGGCGTAGCCATTGTTCTCGTAGCGATTTTTGTTCGTCGGCGGCGACTTCGTTATTGGTGACGGAAATACATTGGCGGCGACCGCCGTCTTGGCGATTCAGACGCATTACAGCGTGGGCTGTGGTGCCGGAACCACTAAAGAAATCTAAAACAACGGCATCCGGTTTATTAGCGACGAAGAAGCGCAAAGCATCCTCTACCGCATAAAGCGATTTGGGATATGGGAATTTTCGTTTTGGCAAATAAGATGCGAGCAAAGTAGAGCCATTTTCGGATGCATTGTGAGAAGCAATTTTCCATTGTGTCGGCGCAATACGAGACAAATCACCAACAGCTCCCGCAGCAATCAATGAGCCATCAGGCGCATACCCTTGGATTACAAACTTATCAGACTTTACTTCGGCATATGCCCCATCTGGCAAGTAATTGACGACAAAACCATAAGAGGTCGGTCGCCCAAGTCGAATACGCCCTTGTTTCATTCGCGCACCAAGTTCGGTTGCGCCTATTTGCCATCTACCCTCCGATCCGTCTGTTCGAATTGGCAGGATTGTGACTGAACCGTCTCGATGAGGCGCGACATGCTCGCCATCTGGCAACGGCTCGCCAATCTCGACAATTCTTCTAGTATGCGGATCAGCATAGATCGGGTAGAACATTGATGGTCGATCAGATCGGTGCGCCTCAGAACCACGACGCATCATCGAAGTCCAGTCAGGATTGACACTGACTTCAACACCTTCTGGTGGCTCGTCTTTGTCAGCTTGCGTTGATGTTGACCACTCATTAGACAACGGCATACGAATTGGCCGAGATGCACCAAACATCACAAAAAACAGGTATTCATCCGATCTTCTGAAACTCCCCCCTCGTGAGACCCCCTTTGGATTGACTTGCGATGACACCATCTGAATGGTGGCATCTAGAAACAACTGCTCCAGCAACAACCCCAGTCGCAGATATTCCTTTTCATCAATAGTGACGATCAGCACCGAATCCGCTGGATTGAGCAATTCCTTCGCCACCAATAATCGACGCTCCATCATCGCCAGCCACTTGCTGTGCCGATACAGATCATCGCCCTCGACGTAATCGTTGTTGTATTTCCAGTCCTTCGCGCCCGTGTTGTAGGGCGGGTCGATGTAGATGGCGTCCACCTTGCCGCGATGGGTGTAGGTGAGGGCTTTCAGGACGTGGTAGTTCTCGCCATTGATGACGGTATGAAACTGCTTGTCGCCGCCCCGCTGCACCTTGCCGGTGCTGACCAGGCCCGGATAGATGGTGTCGCGGAATTCGGCCACCACCACCAGATCGGCCAGCGCCACGGTCTGCGACTGCGCGGTTTGCGTCTTCGTGGCTTCCGCGCCCAACAAGGCCAATTCCGCCACCTTGCCGCCTTTCGCCCGGTGGATGGCCATGATCTGCCAGAGCCGCGAGTCGCCCTTGCCGATCGATCCCCTGGGCGGCAGCACGCGCACCTTGTCGCCCTTGCGAATGGGCCGCTGCGGTAATTCAACAACCTCCGGTCGGTGGCGCTCGAAGTTCAGGCCGAAGGGCAAACGCGAGGACAACACCTTGAACTCCCGGTCCAGGTCCACCCCCATCCGGGGGTCTTTGGCTTTGGCTTGGGCAATCAAGTCGGTCAGTCGTGACACAACATCTCCTGGTTCGTTTTTGAGCGGCCCTGAGCCGCGATTTATGTTCGGGGTCTAGGTCTTGCTGACAGTGAGCAACAGACTTTTGCCTGTCGCAGGCCAATTAAAACTAAAAGAAAACTAAAAGGGGACAGACCACGTTTTATTGTCCCGCAAGCTCTCATGCATCCATGCCGGGTCCAAATCCGCACCATTGGGCCAAGTCAAAACACCCAGTTCAATTCCGACCTGCTGAAAATAGTCAAAATCGGCTAAAGGTGCATAGATTCCGGGCTGGGGGGAAGTGAGGATGGAACTGCAATCCAGCACACCGCTTAGCCCATCCCGGAACGTCACGGCCAAACGGAACCCTGGTAGGACGTCCACCGATGCCACCCTCCAAGGAGCGGTTGGGATCACTCCAAGGGCGATATCTTCTTGGGTGTTTGTCGGGCTTGGCATAGGTTCCAGTCCTCCATGAGTTCGGCGCGGTGCTCGATGGCCCATTCGATGGTCAGGCTCAAGGCCCGCTTGGGCAGTCGGCCGACAATTACTTCCAGGGTGCGAATATCGATCTCGGCTTCGAACTCGCCATACATCGCGTGAAAGTGCGGTGGCGCGTGTTCGCGCCAGAACATCTGGATCACGATTCCGAAAAATTGGCTGATAGTGGGCATCGGGCTTCGGGGCCGTTGCGGTGGAGTGAGTATGCCCGTGGAAAGGGTAACTTCATACCCGATAGCTGGAACGCTTCACGCGTCAGCCATAAGGCGTGTGCCGCCATGGCCAAATTGGAGGGCAATGACGGCAACGGGTCGGTGGCGGACTAAACGTCCCCTCTCCAGCGGCGTCATTTGCCGATCAAGCCCAATCAACGCCCCTGGTTTGAACTTCCGCCTCGGGCCTGATAGACCCCACAAATACGTGACAAACAGCAACGCCCTCGATTTCGGTTTCCGGATTTCGAATTCCCTTACTCCGCTCCCCACGCCTCCAGAAACTCGAACCAGTGGTCGGCGCCGATTTCTTCCAGGCTGGAACGCACCAGGGCGATTTCCTGCTCGTACTGAGCGGGGCTGAGAGCGCCACGCATACGCTGGAAGCGGAGATAGACCAGCCAAGTGTTGACCACGTCGGTTTCACAGTAATCGCGGATGGCGGCAATTTCGCCGCGCTCGTAGGCGGGCCAGACGGCGGAGCCGTCCATGCCGAGTTTGCCGGGGAAGCCGTAGAGCTTGGCGAGGTCGTCCAATGGGGCGTTGGCGCGGCCGGAGAACATCGCGATCACGTCCATCAGGTCGAGATGGCGGGTGTGATAGCGGTTGAGGTAGTTGTTGTATTTGAAATCGCGATTGTCATCGCCCCAGTCCCAGTACTTCGGCGCGGTGACGCCATGCAGCATGGCGCGGTAGTGCAGCACCGGCAGATCGAAGCCGCCGCCGTTCCAGCTCACCAGTTGCGGGGTGTATTTCTCGATGCCGTCGAAGAAGCGCTGGATGATCTGGCCTTCGTCTGCATCCGGTTCCGAGAGCGAGAACACGCGGAAACGATCACTTTCGCGCAACGTGCAGGAAATGGTGACCACGCGTTGCAGATAATGCTGCAAAAAGTCGGAGCCGCCAGTCTGCTGGCGGCGCATGAGGAAAGCCATTTCTCCGACCTCGTGGTCGCTGGCCTCGGGGCCGACCTTGTGGAGGCGACGCAACCCGGCAATGTCGGGAATGGTTTCGATATCGAAGACAAGAACGGGTGTCATGGCGTGGGCGCGTAAAATTCGGGCAATTCTATCCGCTTTACCCCCTTCCGCTCCCCTCCCCCCTCCATGCAAACCCGCTGGCATTTTTCCGACTCCGATTCAGCCTGGTTGTCCGCAGCGCTGGCGTTTGTCGCCCGCGCTGAGCAGGCGGCGTTGACGGCGCGAGGCGAGTTCCACATCGTCCTGGCCGGCGGCAACACGCCGCGCATGGTCTACGAGGCACTGGCGCGGGAAACGCATGATTGGCTGCGCTGGCGAGTCTGGTTCGGCGATGAACGCTGTTTGCCGGCCGATCATCCGGAGCGCAACAGTGTGATGGCGCGTGCGCTGCTGGAGCGAATCAGCGCGGCATCCGGCAACCCCCACCCCGCTGATATGAATGAAGCGGCCGGGGAGCGTGGCTTCCCCCTTTATCAAAGGGGGATTGAGGTACCGAAGGGTAGGGGCTTCATCAGGGATTTGCCGACGTCAGCGGCGGGCACAGGTATTAATCCCCCCCGGCCCCCCTTTGATAAAGGGGAGAGCATTCACACCATTCCCGGTGAACTCGGCCCCGTCAAAGCTGCTGCCGCCTATGCCGACGACCTTGTCGGCGTCGGCGATTTCGACCTGGTCATTCTGGGGTTGGGCGAGGATGGCCATACCGCCAGCTTGTTCCCAGGTTATGTCCCCAAACCGGAAGCGGATGCCCTGGCTGTGTTCGACGCCCCCAAACCCCCGCCCGAGCGCGTCAGCCTTTCCGCGAGTCGCCTGTCACGCGCCCGTCACGTCCTGTTTCTGGTGAGCGGCCTCGGCAAACGCGAGGCCTTGCGCCATTGGCGCGCCGGCACGCCTCCCATTCCCGCCGCCACCATCCAGCCCGAAGCCGGGGTGGATGTGCTGCTGGCCCCCGATCTTTCCGTTCCTGGAGTATTCCCATGAAAACCACTTTGCTCGCCCTGGCGGCGCTCACTGTCTTGTCCACCGCGCAGGCTGCGGAGGAACGTCGTTCCACCGCGGCCGACCAGACTGCCCTGGCGGTGACCATCTACAACGGCGATCTGGCTCTGGTTAAAGATGCGCGCCGGGTCAAGCTGAACAGCGGCGAGAATCTGCTGGCCTGGCGCGAGGTGTCGGCGCGCATGCAGCCGGAAACCGCGCTGTTGCGCAGCCTGGACGGACGCAGCCTGACCCTGCTGGAGCAGAACTTCGATTTCGACCTGCTCACCCCGCAGAAAATGCTGGAGAAATCCGTGGGCGAGGCGGTGCGGGTGATCCGCACGCAGCCGGTCACCGGCGTCGAGTACGCCGAGAATGCCCGCGTGGTAGCGGCGAATGAGGGCGTGGTGTTGCAGTTCGCCGACCGCGTCGAGACTGGCAATCTCAGCGGAACTCCCGGCCGCATCGTTTTTTCCCGGGTACCGTCCGACTTGCGCGACCACCCCACCCTGTCGATGCTGTTCCGCACCGATGCGCCTCCTGTCGCCCCCTCCTACCAAGGCGGCACCGGCACCGAGCATGGCCTGGAGTTGTCCTATCTCACCGGCGGCCTGACCTGGAAGGCCGATTACGTCGCCGAACTCTCCGCCAAGGAAGACCGCATCGACCTCAACGGCTGGGTCACCCTCACCAATACCAGCGGCACCAGCTACCCCAATGCGCGCCTGCAACTGGTGGCCGGCGAGGTGAACCGCGCGCAACAGGAACACTCACGCTCACCCGTGATGATGAAGTCGATGGCGATGGCCGACGCCGCCCCACAGATGCGGGAAGAGAGCCTGTTCGAGTACCACCTCTACACCCTGGAGCGGAACACCACCCTGGGCGACCGGCAGACCAAGCAGGTGGCTTTGCTGTCCGCGCAGAAAGTGGCGGTGGACAAGGAATTCCGCCTGGTCGGCGGCGACTGGTACTACAACGGCCAGCACGGCGACCTGGGCAAGAAGATGAAGCCCGCCGTGTTCATGGAGTTCGCCAACAAAGGCGAGAACCTCGGCATTCCCCTGCCCAAGGGCGTGGTGCGGGTCTACAAGAAGGATGGTGCCGGGCGCGCGCAGTTCATCGGCGAGGATCGCATCGACCACACCGCCAAGGGCGAAATGGTGAAGCTGAAACTGGGTGAGGCCTTCGACATCACCGCCGACAAGAAACAGACCGATTTCCAGAAGCTGGCCGCCACCTACAACAGTCGTGGTGGCGTGATCGAGTCCGGCTACCAGATGGAAATCCGCAACGCCAAGCGCAAGCAGGTGGTGGTGACGGTCATCGAGAACGTCCCGGGCGAATGGCAGATGATCCAGGAAAGCCACCCGCACAAACGGGAAACCTCTAACAGCGCCGTCTGGCAAGTGTCGGTGCCGGCCGAAGGCAAGGCCGTGCTGAACTGGCGTGTGCGGGTGAAGTATTGAGCGGGAGGCGCTTTTGTAGCGCCGGCTTCCAGCCGGCTCTTTTCAACGACACCGGCGAGAGTAGCGAGGAGAACATCGTCACCGCGTTGGCCAACTACGGTTGGTGCGTGGTTCCCGGATTCCTGCCCGAAGCCGAGACGGCGACAGTCCGCTCGGAGTGTTTGCAGGCGCATGCGGCCGGGGCCTTCCACGCCGCCGGCACCGGGCGCGGCCAGGCACAGGTGCGTTCGGAAGTGCGCGGCGACCATGTCCTGTGGCTGGATGACACGAATACCGGCCCGGCATTGCATGAGGTGCTCGACCGCTTCGAGTCACTGCGCCAGAAGGTGAATCAGGAACTGTTCCTCGGCCTGCTCGACCTGGAAACCCATTTCGCCGTGTATCCCCCCGGCGCCGGCTACCAGCGCCATCTCGACCGTTTCCGCGACGATGACCGGCGCAGCCTGACGGTCATCCTCTACCTCAATGAGCCGGACTGGCGCGAGGAAGACGGTGGCCAACTCCAGTTCTGGCCCGACCCGGAGGCTGCCCCACTGGAAATTCAGCCGGCCGGCGGCACCCTGGTGACTTTTCTCTCCGACCGCTTCTGGCATGAAGTCCTGCCGGCCAACCGCCAACGACTGTCGCTGACCGGGTGGTTCCGGCGGCGCTGAATCTTCTGTAGTGCCGGCGTCACTGAAAAGCCGGCTGGAAGCCGGCGCTACAAGCCCGTTTCTGTCTCATCCCTGAGTTGTAGCCGCCACATCGCGGCATAGCGCCCGTCGACGGCCAGCAGCGCGGCGTGGTTGCCACGTTCGACGATGCGGCCAGCTTCCAGTACCAGAATTTCATCGGCATCCACCACGGTCGAAAGGCGGTGGGCGATGACCAGGGTGGTGCGGTTTTCCGAGATGCGCGCGAGTTCCTGGCCGATGGCCTGCTCGGTGGCGCTATCCAGCGACGACGTGGCTTCGTCGAACACCATGATCGGCGGGTTCTTGAGGATGGCGCGGGCGATGGCGACGCGCTGCTTCTCGCCGCCGGAGAGCTTCAGGCCGCGCTCGCCCACCACGCTGTCGTAGCCGTCCGGCAGGCTGGCGATGAAGTCGTCCAGGCGAGCGGCGCGCGCGGCTTCCAGCACTTCGGCGCGCGTGGCCTCGGGGCGGCCGTAGGCGATGTTGTGGTAGAGGCTGTCGTTGAACAACACGGTGTCCTGGGGAACCATGCCGATCTGTTTTCTCAGGCTGGCCTGGGTGACGGCGCGGATGTCCTGGCCGTCGATCAGGATGCGCCCGGCGGTGGTTTCGAAGAAGCGGAACAGCAGCCGCGACAGCGTCGATTTCCCGGCGCCGCTGGCGCCGACCACGGCGAGCTTGTGGCCGGCGGGGATGACAAAGCTGACGTCTTCCAGGATCGGCCGCCGCGGATCGTAGGCGAAGCCGACTTGTTCGAAGCGCACCTCGCCACGTTCTATACGCAGTTCCCCCGCGCCCGCCGCGTCGACGATTTCCGGCGGCCGGCGCAGCAGGCCGAACAGCTTCTCCATGTCGGTCAGTGCGTTGCGAATCTCACGGTAGATGGTGCCGAGGAAGTTGAGCGGGATGAACAACTGGATCAGATAGGCGTTGACCAGCACCAGGTCGCCGATGGTCATGCGCTTTTCCGCCACGCCTTGCGCCGCCAACCCCATCATGGCGGTGACGCCGATGGCGATGATGAAGGCCTGGCCGGCGTTGAGCCAGGCCAGGGACACCTCGCTTTGCACGGTGGCGTCCTCGGCGCGCTTGAGGTCGGCCTTCAGGCGATCGGACTCGTACTGTTCGTTGTTGAAGTATTTGACCGTCTCGTAGTTGAGCAGGCTGTCCACCGCACGGGCGTTGGCGCGCGAGTCGCTCTCGTTCATGGCGCGGCGATATTGCAGGCGCCAATTGGTGATGGCGATGGTGAAGGTGAGATAGACGGCCAGGGTCAGCAGGGTGATGGCACCAAACCAGGGGTCGTATTTGACGAACAGGACGCCGGCCACCATGAGGATTTCCAGCAGCGTGGGGCCGATGTTGAACAGGGTGAAGTTGATCAGGAAGCGGATCGAGCGGGCGCCGCGTTCGATGTCGACGGCGATGCCGCCGGTGCGGCGCTCCAGATGGAAACGCAGGGATTGCGCGTGCAGGTGCCGGAAAACATCGTGAATGGCGCCGCGCATGGCGCGTTGCAGGACGCGCGCGAACAGCGCATCGCGCAGTTCGGTGAAGGCGGTATTACCGAAGCGCAGCAGGCCGTAGAGGACGATGAAAAGTATCGGCAGGGCCAGAGTCGATGCGTCGACGTGACCGACCCGGTCGACGATTTCCTTCAACACCAACGGCACCGAGACATTCGCCAATTTGGCGCACAGCAGCAGCCCGAATGCCGCCAACACCCGCCCCTTGTAACGCCAGACATAGGGCGCCAACGACCACGCCGCCCGCCACTGGCCGGTGGTGGTGTGCGGGGTCATGGAATCGGAACGAGCGTGGTCGCGGGCCATGGGTTGGTAAAGCAACGTAGGTTGGGCAAAGCGCAGCGTGCCCAACATCGCGACGGTTTGTTGGGCACGCTGCGCTTTGCCCAACCTACGGCACTGAGCAACCCGAGTTCCCTCACCCCGGCCCTCTCCCGGAGGGAGAGGGAGAAAATCTACATGCTCGCCGGCCGGTCCAGCGGGGTGTGCCAGTGGTCGTCGTCGCTCGGTTCCGGATTGAACCAGTTGAGTTTGGCGTGGAGACTGACGACGCTGCCGACGATGATCAGGGTCGGCGGCTTCAGTTCCGCCTTGGCGGCGAGCGACGGCAGAGTGTCGATAGTGCCGACGACCGTCTTCTGGTTCAACGTGGTGCCCTGCTGCACGATGGCCATCGGGGTGTCGCCCGGCATGCCGTGCTGTTTCATCTGCTCGCAGAGCGTGACCAGGCCCTTCAGGCCCATGTAGATGACGATGGTCTGGCGCGGCCGGCAGAGCATGTCCCAATCCAGATCCATGCTGCCGTCTTTCAGGTGGCCGGTGACCAGGATCAAGGCCTGGGCGTGGTCGCGGTGGGTGAGCGGGATGCCGGCGTAGGAGGCCACGCCCGCCGCCGCCGTCACCGCCGGCACGACCTGGAAGGGCACGCCATGCTCGCGCAGGGTTTCGATCTCCTCGCCGCCACGGCCGAAGATGAAGGGGTCGCCGCCTTTCAGGCGCAGCACCCGCTTGCCTTCCTTGGCCAGGCGCACCAGCACCATGTTGATCTCGTCCTGCGGCACGGCGTGGTTGTCACGCTCCTTGCCGACATAGAAGCGGTCGGCGTCGCGCCGGCACATGTCGAGGATGGGCGGGCTGACCAGGCGGTCGTAGACCACCACGTCGGCCTGCTGCATCAGACGCAGGGCGCGGAAGGTGAGCAGATCGGGATTGCCGGGGCCGGCGCCGACCAGGTAGACCTCGCCGGTATCCGGCGCGGTACCGGTAGCGTCGAGCATGGCCTGGAGGCTGGCCTCGGCTTCCTGCTCGCGGCCGGAGAAGACCATTTCCGAGACCGGCGACAGCAGCGCCCTTTCCCAGAACTTGCGCCGCTGTTCGCTGGTCTCGAACTTGCCGCGCACCGCCTTCTTGAAGCGGCCGGCGAGCGCGGCCAGGCGGCCATAGGCGGCGGGAATCAGGGTTTCCAGACGGGCGCGGAGCAGGCGCGAGAGCACCGGCGCCTCGCCGCCGCTGGATACCGCCACCACTACCGGCGAGCGGTCGATGATGGAGGGCATGATGAAGGAGCACACCGCCGGCTTGTCGACCACGTTCACCGGCACATGCCGCGCGCGCGCGGCGTCATGCACGGCCTGGTTCAGGGCATCGTCATCGCTGGCGGCGAAAACCACGTCGGCGCCGTCGAGATGCGATGCCTGGAAGGCGCTCTCGATGTGCACCAGACGATCGCCCCCGGCCAGTTCCCGGAAGGCATCGGCGAGAGGGGCGGGCGAAACCACATGCACCCAGGCGCCGGCATTGAGCATGAGGGAAGCCTTGCGCGCAGCGGTCTCGCCGCCGCCCACGAGCAGGCCCTTGCGACCACGCAGGTCGAGGAAAATCGGTAAGTAGTCCATTGCGAGCCAGTTAATAGTTGCTTGGGGCAGGTTGGGAAAAGCGGAGCGTTCCCAACCGAAGAGGGTTGTTCAAGAGCCGCAACCGCCACCGCTGCCGCAACCGCCACAGCCGCCACCGCTGTTGCTGGCGGCCGTGCTGCAACCGCCTTCCTGGGCGCTGGCCTTCATGAACACGAAACGGTGTTCGCCGGGAGACACTTCGGAAAAGTCGACGGTGACGTCGTCCAGCATCGCCGCGCTTTCGGCGTTGACCAGCAGGGTCACACCCCAGGAATCGACGATGGTGTCGTTGCTGCGTTCGTCGTCGAAACCCATGCCGAACTCCAGCATGCCGGCCTGGTTGACGCGAGCGGCGACACGCAGTGCCATGTTGTCGGCACCGCCTTCTTGCGCGGAAGCGCGAACTTGCGCGGCGGCTTCTTTGGTCAAACTGATCATGATTCGTTTCCTTACAGTAGCGGGGCCGTACCCCAGGTTAAGAAGCGTCAGGCCAATGGCCGTCAAGCGGCCAGGCGATTGAGGGAGCGGGAATACACGCGCACCTTCTCCAGGAAAGGCGCAATCCAGCCGCGCTCGCCGGAACCGCGTCGATGACAGTAGGCGGCGAGCAGATTGCGATACACATAACCATCGCGTTGCCCACCCATGCCGTGACCACGTTTCACGCGGTATGCGTAATTGAGGTCGCCGGGCAGGTTTTCCAAGTGTGAGTAGTGAAATTCGTGCGCGGGAATCGTTTCAGATTGCGCGGCCCAGGGCGCATCCGCCGTTTCTTCCAACTCCGCGTAACCGCGGCCGACTGGGCGATCAGTCATGACCACGTCACCGGGCAAGACGCCGACCATCTCGCCCTGCTTTTCGCCCCAGCGGATCGATCGCGCCAGAAACATGAGGCCTCCGCACTCGGCATAGACCGGCAGTCCGGCCTCGATCTGACGGGCAATGTCGGCGCGCAGACTGGCATTGGCCGCCAGCGACTCGATGAACATCTCGGGAAAGCCGCCGCCCAACAGGAGCCCATCCACGTCGGGCAGGCGTGTGTCCTGTAGCGTATTCAGGGGGACAAGATCGACTCCGGCGTCCACCAAGGTGTCGAGGTCTTCCTGGTAATAGAAACCGAAAGCGCGGTCGTGCGCGTATGCGATACGCAAGCCTCCTCCCCCTTTTGCAAAGGGGGGGTGGGGGGGATTTGCAGTATCTGGCCCACTGCTCAGCGAGGATAAATCCCCCCTGCCCCCCTTTGAGAAAGGGGGGTTAACGACGTTGGCGATCTCCAGAAGACGGTCGATATCCACCTGCGCCGCGACCAGTCCGGCAATGGCTTCGACCCGTGCATCCGCCTCCACCGCCTCGTTCCCCGGCACCAGGCCGAGGTGGCGCTCGGCGATGGCCATTAGCTCGCTCTTGTAGACCACGCCCAGAACCGGCACATCGGTATAGCGCGCAATCACCTCGCGCAACTTGTCTTCATGGCGCGGCCCACCCACCTTGTTGAGGATGACGCCGGCAATGTTTACCGCCGGATCAAAGGCCTTGTAGCCCAGGATCAGAGGCGCGATACCGCGCGTCATGCCTATGGTGTCGAGCACCAGCAGCACCGGTGCATTCAGTAACTTGGCGAGCGCGGCATTGCTGTTGGAGCCTTCCACATCCATGCCGTCGTAAAGCCCCTTGTTGCCTTCGATCAGGCTGATATCCACCTCCCCGGCATGGCGCGCGAACAAGGCCTCGATCTCGGCCTCGCGCATCATGTGGAAGTCGAGGTTGTAGCTGGGGCGGCCGGCCGCCAAACCATGCCAGATCGGGTCGATATAGTCCGGCCCTTTCTTGAATGCCTGTACCTTCAAGCCGCGATTGCGCAGGGCACGGCACAGACCCAAGGTAAGCGTGGTTTTACCCGATGATTTGTGGGCGGCGGAGAGGTAGAGGTGAGGCATGGCGAGACTTTACCGGCGTGAAAGCAAAAAGCCGACTAATCTTGTCGGCTTTTTGCAATAACAGGCGCCAGCTTGTTCAGTCCGTGCCTCTGCGTGACTGCAGGGTCTTGAAATCATCCTGCGGCATGAATTTGAACACACGCACGGCAACGACCGTCAGCACGAAGGTGACACCGACCCCACCCATGCCCAGCAACCACTCGTAAATACTTGGGTTGTAGGCATGCACGACACCGTCATAGAAACTGCTCTGGACTTCATGGCCCGGGAACATGACCAGCGGGAAGGCCTGGCCACCCACGATGGTGACGTACATCTGCGCGACACCACCGAGAATGACCAGCAGCGGTGCCAGGAAACAGAAGCACATTTTCTGTGCATCCTGGGAACGCGGCAGGTACAGGAGGATCAGGGGCACGATGCCGCCGAGTATCACCTGGCCCACCCAGAACACCGTGGTGTAGATGCCTCCGTCGAGCAGGATGAAGCGTTCGAATTCCCACTGTTTGGCAAAATACAAGTTGGTCAGGTGGAACACGATGGTGAAGTACAGCGATGCGCCCACGAAAACCGCCAGCAGGTTCTTCATGCGACGGCGGACACCCTCGTCGAGGATCATGCCATTCCAGCGATACATGGACGACTGCACCACCATGAAGACCGCCAGCCCGTAAGCGAACGACATGATGACGAACATCGGCGCCATCAGTGCGGAGTTGTAGCCGGCGCGGGCGACCAGAAAGCCGAAGATGGAGCCGGTGGCGGTGGTCAGCGACAAACGCCAGAAGAAGGCGGTGTACCCCAGTGGCTTGGTCCATCCCTTGAGCCTGCGGTCCATCAGAGTGACCAGATACAGACCCACAATGACGAAGAAGCCGTTGTAGAAAATCATGTTCCAGGCAAAGATGGAATGGAAGTTGTAGTGGGTCATCGCCACGATCAGGCGATCCGGACGACCCAGGTCAAGCACCAGAACGGCCAGGCCACCCGCCAATAACGCCAAGGCCAACATGCCGGATAGCGGCGCGCGGGATTTATAAACCTGCTTGCCGAATACCGAACCGATGGACGCCACGTTGAGCGCACCGGAGGCGGCGACGATCAGAAACACCGCGAAAACGTGCGGCAGGCCCCAGACGATCTGGTTGTTCATCCCGGTGAGGATATGCCCGTGATGCTCCAGGGTGAAAAAGGCGTACATCGCGCCCAGAACCACCAAGCCGCCCAGTGCGAGCAACGCGATGAACTGGCCGGTACGACACGTGCCTTGGTTGATGCAGAGTTGCTGTGCCATGTCTTAAATCCCTTGGTAACGAACGCCGGTGTTGAGCGCGAGATCGGCCCGCACCTCGACACTGTCGGTGGATTTGAGCGCCTTGGAGACCTCGCTTTCAGGGTCCTTGAGGTCGCCAAAGATCATGGCCTTGTGGCCTTTGGCTTCGCAAGCTTCCACGCAAGCAGGAGACTCGCCACGATCAACACGCTGCACGCAGAAGGTGCAGGATTCGACGCAACCCTTGCCACGCGGCACTTCCGGATTCTGGTCGGTCAGCGGCTCATGAACGAAAGAACGCGCCTTGTACGGGCAGGCCATCATGCAATAGCGGCAACCGATACAGCTGTGGCGATCCACCAGGACAATGCCGTCGGCACGCTTCATCGATGCGCCGGTCGGGCAAACATCCACACACGGCGCGTTTTCACAGTGTTGACACATCATGGGCAGGCTTTGCACATAACCGGTGCGCAGATCCCTGATGTCCACCTTGCGTATCCACTGGCTATCCTGCGGGCCGGTGTGGCCGGATAGTCCGTTCTCCGTATTGCAGGCAGTGACGCAATCATTGCAACCGTCGCCACACTTGGTGGTGTCGATCAACATGCCCCAGCGTTGTTTGCCGGAAGCGCCCTCTTCGGGTGCGCGACTGTGCGCCACACTGTAGAGCAGCACACCGGGACCGAGCGTGACGCCGGCGACCACAGCACCCGTCTTGAGGAACTCGCGACGGTCTTCGAGCTTGGTGTTCATGGATTCACTCATTGGCTGCCTCCGTGGGAGGGCATGAGAGGGGATGCCGTGGGTTGCGCGGCCTGGTTCACAGGACGCTTACCCGGTTTGGTGGCATGACAATCCCAGCAGTCCGGCTTTGCCCCGGTATAGAGGTGACAGGCAACGCAGAAATCCTCCTTGGAGGATGCCACGCTACCGGTCTTGCTGCCGGCATGGCACTCCACACAGCCTTTGAGACTGTGCTGTGTGGTGCGGATACCCCGGCGCAACGTGTCGTCACGGTGATGCTTGAGCAGATCCATGTGGTTGCGCCGCATGGTCGCGGTGTCTTCCACACATTTCTCGCCCTTGCCCTTTTCCAGTTTGGGCAGGTTCACGCCGGCCGCCGCCTCGAAGGACGGAACGGCAAGTAGAGCCGAGGCGCCCAGGAAGACGATAAAACGCAACCCCGGGCGCAACCCCGCTCGCAAATAACCGGCCAATTTAGCCATGCCGTTCATCCTTGTTTACTCGCCCATGCCCATGAGGATGTAGCCGGTCGGGCACACTTCGGCACAAATGTGACAACCGATGCACTTGGTGTAATCGGTATCCACATAACGACCGGTGGTGGGGTTGTCTTTCTTCTTGACCTTGAACACGGCAACTTGCGGGCAATAGATCACGCAGTTGTCGCACTCGAAGCAGAGACCACAGGACATGCAGCGCTTGGCCTCGGCAACAGTCTGTTTCTCGTCCAACGCGTGCAGACGGTCTTCGAAGTTGCCCAGGGCGGAGTCCTTGTCCAGCGTGGTCACGCCACGCTGATTGCGCGGGACGTTCATGAAGTGGCCGAGGAACATCTCGGTGGACGGAATCACGTAACGGCCGGAGCGGTCATCGAAGTTGTGCAGGACATCCTTCCAGGAATCGCTACCCGTTTCCTGGCCGTGGTGCTCTTTGTACTCATGGCCGGCTTCGACCCATTTACGTACCTGGTCCCAGTGCGCCACGTCGACCTTGGGACGCCGATCCAGTTCCTCGCCTTTCAGGAAGGCGTCTATACCGTCGGCACAGATACGGGCATGGCCGATGGCGGTGGTCAGCAGATGGGGACGGATCACGTCGCCAGCGACGAAGATGTTCGGCTTGTTGGGGAAGCGGTAGTTCTTGTCCGCGCGGATCAGGCCGTTGTTGTTGTTGAAGTCTTCAAGACCGGTGAAATCGACGGCCTGGCCGATGGCGGACACGATCAAGTCACCGGTGATGTCGAATTCGGTGCCTTCCTTGATCTTGGTTTCCTTGCCGACCACTTCGAACTCGGCCACGCGTAGCGCGGTGGCGCGGCCGGATGCATCCTTGATCACGGCAATCGGTGTCACGCCACCGATAATTTCGATGCCTTCGGCCTTGGCCTGCTCGACTTCGTGTTTGTTGGCGGCCATCTTGTCGATGGTGGCGCGAGAGATCAGCACCACCTCGACACCCATGCGGGCGGAAATGCTGGCGACGTCGTGAGCGGTATGACCAGCCAGCACCATTTCCGGCAGATCGGTGGTGGAAGCGTTGGTGACCTTACCGAGACGGCGTGCGACGGTTGCCACGTCGATGGAGGTGTCACCACCACCGATAACCACAATCTTGTTGCCGACGTGCTGCAGACGGCCTTCATTGAAGGCGCGCAGGAAGGCGGTGGCGGGGACGCAGTTGGGGGCATCGGCGCCATCCACGGGCAGGGTACGGCCCCCTTGGGCACCCAAGGCGATCAGCACGGCGTCGTAGTCTTTCTCGATCTGCTCCATGCTGATATCGGTACCGATACGGGTATTCAGACGCGTATCCACACCCATGTCGATGATGCGTTTGATCTCGCCATCAAGGACTTGGCGCGGGGTACGGAAACCGGGGATGCCGTAGCGCATCATGCCGCCGAGTTCGGCGTGGTCGTCGAATATCGTGCAGCCGTGGCCCATGCGACGCAGTTGATAAGCTGCGGCCAGACCGGCGGGGCCACCACCGATAATGGCAATTTTCTTGCCGCTTTCCGTGGCGGGCTTCTCGAAACCGATGTTGTTTTCCAGTGCCCAGTTGCCAAGGAAGTGTTCAACCGAGTTGATGCCGACGTTCTCTTCCACCTGGTTCCGGTTACAGCCGGACTCACAAGGCGCCGGGCAAACGCGGCCCATGACGGCGGGGAACGGATTGGCGCTGGTCAGACGGTGGAATGCGTATTCCTGCCAGCTCTGGCCACCGGTGGGCTTTTCAATCCCGCGCACGATGTTGAGATAGCCGCGAATGTCCTCGCCGGCCGGGCAGGAACCCTGGCAAGGCGGGGTGGAAAGTACATATTCCGGACACTTGTGGGTCCAGCTTGCCTGGAAAATCTTTTCCTGGGCTCGCTTGTACTGCCCTTCCTTCTCGCCGTCCTTGTAACGACGCCACGAAACGCCCTCAGTTTTCTTTACGTCTTTGGAAGTGACCGACATCTTCGCTCTCCTATCTCAAGAATCGTGCGGCAATACCGCCTGACAATACGCTTGTCTAACGCGTGTTAACTCATGCGTACCCGGCTCTAAGCCGGGCACTGCTCTTAATCCAGTTTGATGGCCGTGCTGACGAGCTGGTGCACGCCACCGACCATGCTCCGGTCGAATCCGTAATACGGCAGAACTTTGGTGAATTGCGCCTTGCATATCGCGCAGATCAGACCCAGGAAGTTCACACCGTTGTTTTGCACCACGTTATTGAACGCGTTCATACGTGGCAAAGCACCTTTGACCCGGACTTCGATCAGGTCATCCGTCAAAACGCCGCCACCTCCACCGCAACAGAAGGTGGCCTCTCCAATAGTTTCCGCAGCCATGTCGTGGAAGTTGTTCGCAACCGCCATGATGATATTGCGCGGGATCGTGAACTGGCCGCCGGGTTCGTCACCCATACGGGAACCACGCGCCACGTTGCAGGAATCATGGAAGGTGATGATGCGATCATCGTTCAACGACTTGTCGAACTTGAGCGTGCCTTTTTCGATCAAGTCCCAGGTGTATTCGCAGATATGCATCGGCTGCGGGAAGCGAGAGTCAAGTTGGCTCTGCAACTCGATCGAGAACGGGTCATCAGCACCGTAGCCGATACCGGTGAGGGTGTTCCAGAAGCTGTAAGCGACACGCCAGGCGTGGCCGCACTCGCCGACGATGATGCGTTTGCAACCCAGTTCCAGTGCGGCATCACGAATCCGCATGGCAACAGTCTTCATGACTTCGTAGTTGCCGTTGAACAGGCCGAAGTTGCCCGCCTCGGAGGCGTGGGTGGAAAGGGTCCAGGAAGCGCCCGCGGCGTGGAACACTTTGGCGTAGCCGATCAGGGATTCGACGTGCGGCTCCGAGAAGAAGTCGGCGGAAGGTGTAATCAGCAGGATCTCCGCACCCTTTACGTCGAGCGGTATCTTGACGGGTACGCCGGTATCCAGCTCGATGTCTTCTTCCAGACCCAACAGCGTGTCTTCCAGCGCGGGCCCGGGCAGACCGAGGTTGTTACCGATTTTCTGAACCTTGGTCAGAATTTCGCTGGAATATTTCTGGCCCATACCCACCGTATTGAGTATCTCGCGGCCGGCCATGGTGATTTCCGCGGTATCGATGCCGTAAGGGCAGTACACGGAACAGCGACGACACTCGGAGCATTGGTGGTAGTAACTGTACCAATCGTCCAGCGTTTCCTTGGTCAGGTCTTCAGCGCCCACCAGCCAGGGGACAATCTTGCCTGGAAGGGTGAAATAGCGGCGGTACACCTTGCGCATCAGATCCTGGCGCGCGACCGGCATATTCTTCGGGTCGGCGGTTCCCAGGAAATAATGGCACTTGTCGGTACAGGCGCCGCAATGCACGCAGGCGTCCATGAATACACGCAGACTGCGGTACTTGCCAAGCAAGTCGCCCATCTTGTTGATCGCACGATCGTGCCAGTCATCGGTCAGCGCCCAGGGATAGCCGAGAAAGGTCTGACTACCCTCAGCGGCCGGGAAAGACTTGACGTGCGCCATCGCCCCTTCCTTGATCTTGGGGACGTCGGTGTATTCCGTCAGCTTGGGAACTTCGAATTGAGGACCAGCCACAGTTGCTCCTTGCGTATCTCGTTGGTTGTCGCGGACGTACCGGACTTATCCTTACTTACGCTCGGCCGCCGCCGCCCAGGGGGCGACCAGACGGGTTTCGCGCGGGTTGTCTGCCTGATTACGGGTCGGGCTGAAGAAGATGCCCGGCGCGTGCAGCAACTTGCTCACAGGGAAGATAATCATCAGCAACGCCACCAGAGTCAGATGCACCAGCAGCGGACCATCAGTGGGCACGGGGTGCCAGTCGAAGGTCACCAGACCGAGGGCAAAAGCCTTGAGCGCGACGATGTCGGTATGAGAGACAAAGGTCATCATCATCCCAGAGACACCAATGCCGATCAGCAGGGCCAGCATGAGGTGGTCGGACGGAGTGGAAATATAACGTACACGGTCGACCAGGAAGCGACGTGCCCAGAGGCCAAGCAGGCCGGCAACCATCGCAAAGCTGGCGTACTTGCCATAAGGCTGAACAAATTCGATCACGAACCACATGGGTTCCTGGAAATATCGGACATGACGCACCAGAACCAGCGCCAGGCCGATGTGGAACATCCAGCCGAAAATCCAGATCCATTTATTGGACTTGAACAGAGATTCGAATAGCACGACTTCGCGTGCCATCCGCATGGCCACACCCGCATTGGTGGTAGGCGCGGGTGTGGTGGGAATCTTGAGCGGGGCCGGGGTGCGGCTGTACTCGGCAATGCGGTATGCCACGCCACCAATCAGCACGATTGCGGCAAGGTAATACAGGCCAGTGTAGAAAAGCGTCAGCGTAGTCATCCGTTCCTCTGCTTCAGGCAGAACAACCCATTACGTCCCGGGGAATCCGGAACACGAACAGAAATCTTGAGACCAGCGGGCCGAAACCCGCCGGGGATCAACCGAAATTGATCAGATACAGCCGGTCGGCTTGGGCAGGCCGGCGATCTTGCAAGCCTGCTTGGCGGGGCCGTAGGGGAACAACTCATACAGATACTTGTTGTTACCCTTGTCCGCGCCCAGCTTCTTGGAGATCGCCTTGGTCAGCACGCGCACCGCGGGAGCGATTTGGTACTCTTCGTAGTACTCGCGCAGAAAGTTGACCACTTCCCAATGGGAATCAGTCATTTCAACTTTTTCTTCCTGTGCCAGATACCCGGCGATGTCCTGGTTCCAATCGGCCAGGTTGGTCAGGTAGCCTTCCTCGTCGACTTCAAAAGATTTGCCGGCAACTTCAACCATAGGCATAGCGATACTCCTTGAGAAAATAATTACAACCAGGACTGACAGACGTTGGTCTCGGCAACGAGATCAACAAATCCGCCGTAATCCACGACTTTTACCCCGTCCAGAACACGAGCGGACATACCGCGCGCATCGAGATCGGGACCGAGGGCATAAATCTGAAGGTCAGCCATGGCCGCCTGGATTTGCGCCGCCGCCACACCACCCTGGGTCACCGCATAAACGGCATCCTCGATCAGCAATACAGCGGAACCCTTGCTGGCCATACGCAGGCAGCTCTCGAGAGAGTTGCGCTCCGTGGCCGATTTGTTAACGATATGCAGCATCTTCGTCTCCCTCAGTAGCTGACAACGACGTCTTGCTCAGCCATGAGATTGGCCATCTCGGCGCTGTCGAGCACGGTCACGTCCACGATCAGATCGGCTTCAGTCAAGCCTCGGGCATCCATGGATGCCTTCTCGACATAGAGCTTCTCGATGTCGTAACCATCCAGGGCGCGATATGTCTTGGAGAAATCCTTGACCTCGATGCCCTTGGTGTTCATGCCCTTGATCAACTCATAAACACCATCGTCGGCGAATACCATGCTCACGTCCTGATCGAAAGCCGCCGAAACCAGCACCACTTCCAGACCCTCAAGGGCATAGATGGTGCCGTGTGGCGCCTTGCGGTTTACGAACATGAACTTCTTGACGACGCCTTCGCCGCCTTCCATGTCATCCATCATGTCACTCATGTAGATACCCCTCAGTCGCCGAAGGTGACCAGACGGTCACACTGGATGCCAGCTTCCACCAGTTGGCCGAGACCGGAAATACGGAATCCGGGAGCCAGAATGTCATCCGTGATACCGCGGCGCATGCCGGCGGCAATACACACCACCAGGTCCACACCATGCTCTTCCGCCAGCTTGGACCAGCGATTGACCACGTTGCGGTCATCCTGGGGAGGCTGGGTGAGCTTGGTCGAGTTGTTCACTCCGTCGTGATAGAAAAACACGCGCGGAACCTTGTGCCCTTTTTCGATGGCCGTCCGAGCAAACAGATAAGCGGTATCGCTCGCCTGATGGTTGTACGGCCCTTCACTAACCATAATGCCGATTTTCATTTAAATATCCCTATCTCCGAATATCCGAATCGTTCCGGCCCCGATGCCTCCGGGGCCGGGAGTCATGCCAAACGCGAATCAGAAGCGGATATGAGTGGAAGCGTTCAGTGTGGTACGTGAACCACGCCAGTTGTCGATGTGATACTTGGTGAACGGAAGACCGGTCTTCTCGAAGAAGGCGGGCCAACCGATACGGTCGATCCAGTCGTTCATGCGTTCCCACGGACGGCCATCGGCCTTGTATACACCAAGGATTTTCTTGACGATCTCGCTGACTTCGGGCCAACGCGGCGGATTGTTCGGAATGCCGGCGGCGACGAGCTTGTGGAAAGTAGGCTTGGAACGCGCATTGGAGTTCTTGCCGCCAACCCAGATCGCGAATTTGGAATGCTCGGGATCGTTAATCTGCATCGGGGGGCACGGGGGGAAGCAAGCACCACAGCAGATGCACTTCTTCTCGTCCACTTCCAGGGAGGGCTTACCGTTCACCAGTGCGGGACGGATGGCGGCCACCGGGCAGCGGGCAACAACAGAAGGACGCTCACACACGTTGGCAACCAGATCATGGTTGATCTTCGGCGGCTTGGTGTGCTGGATAACGATCGCGATGTCCGCCTGACCGCCGCAGTTGATCTCGCAGCAGGAAGTGGACAGCTTGACGCGGTTGGGCATCTCGCACTTGATGAACTCTTCATAGAGCTCGTCCATCAGGGCTTTGACGGCGCCGGAAGCGTCGGTACCCGGAATGTCGCAGTGCAACCAGCCCTGGGTGTGGGCGATCATGGAAACCGAGTTGGCGGTGCCGCCGACCGGGAAGCCGCCATCACTCAACGCCTTGATCAGGGGTTCGACCTTGGCCTGGTCGGTGACCATGTATTCGATGTTGGAACGAGTGGTGAAACGCACGTAGCCGTCGGCGAACTGGTCGGCGATGTCAGCCAGCTTGCGGATGGTGTAGTGATCCATCTGGCGCTGGGTACCAGCCTTGACAGTCCATACTTCGGCGCCACTTTCAGCACGGTGGTAAAGCACGCCCGGCTTGGGATGCGAGTGAAACACCCACTTCCCATAATTGTCTTTCATCACGGGGTGCATGTAGGGCATCGGATCCGGTGCACCGGATTCAATGGTCTTGTGTGTTCTTTCAGCCATTGCTATCTCCAAAGGGTGAAATCGTTAATTCATCTGCGACTTACTCAAGAGGGAGCCCGCCGGGCCACCCCCCCTGAGAGACCATTAAATCAGGCGGCAGCCTGCTTGCGCTCGAACCACTTTGCAGCCTCTTCGTCCCAACCATCCATGCGAGCATAAGGATTGGAGCGCGGCGAGCTGATCATGTTGGGATCAACCTCCAGCTCAATGCCTTCCAGGAAGTTGACCAGACCGATACGTTCGATCATCTCGCCGGTGCGCTCATGCTCCAGCGCGTTTTCGGCGAAGAAGTCGAGCATGGAGCGGGACAAATCGTTCAGCCGCTCGAAGTCTTCGTCGGACTCAAGCTTCATGAACGGAATCACCACGGTGCCCATGGTGGCACCGATCTTCAGCACACTCTTGCCGCCGACCAGAATGGTGACGCCCTTGTCTTTGCCGGGCAGAAGCGCGCCAGGCATGACGTTCAGGCAATGCATGCAGCGCACGCAGTTGTGGTTGTCGATTTCCAAACAATGATCGTCGGACAAGACCACCTTGGTAACACCTTCAGCGGCGACCGCGCCGTCATTTTTCTTGAGCTGGATGGCCTTGGTCGGGCAGTGGTTGACGACCATATTGATGGCATCTTCCATGCTGTGAGCGGCATACCAGTCACGCGCCAACTTTTCATCGGCACGGATGCTGTCGCGCCAGGTTCCGATGGTAGCCATGTCGGAACGCTGAATGGAGTTCATGCAGTCGTTCGGGCAACCGGAGAACTTGAACTTGAACTTGTACGGCAGCGACGGGCGGTGCATGTCGTCCAGGTTGTTGTTGATGACGATGCGCAAAGCGCGAGCCTCATCGAAACAGGACATTTCGCAACGCGCGGCACCGACACAGGACATCGAGGTGCGCAATGCGGGGCCGGCACCACCGAGGTCGAAGCCCATTTCATTGAACTTGTCGAAGGCACGCTGCACGTCGTTGGTCTTAATGCCTTGCAGCATGATGTCGCCGGATTGGCCGTGGAAAGCGATCAGGCCGGAGCCACCGGTTTCCAGCCAAGCGTCGGACATCTGGCGCAACAGGTCGGAGGAGTAATGCATGCCGGCGGGCGGCATGATGCGCAGGGTATGGAACTCGGCCGCCTCGGGGAACAGAGGCTTGTGGTTCTCGTCCTTCAGTTCGGTAAAGCGCGGAATCACGCCTCCACCGTAACCCACCACACCGACGGTACCGCCTTTCCAATAGCCGAAACGCGTCTGGTAGGAAGTCTCCAGCTGGCCCATCAGGTCGACCATCATGTCGTTGTCTTTAGCCAGGCGCTTCAGACCCGTAACGAACGAGGGCCACGGGCCAGTCTCGAGTTCGTCCAGGTTCGGCGTATCAATCATTTGCTTAGCCATCTGTCTTTTCTCCTTGAAGTCTTGAACAACACCATGTCGTCACAAACTTACCGCACTTGCCCGTTGGCAGTTCGCTCGTACGGGACGAGTGAATACATATTAGGGAGTGCTAATCCAGACCACCATCATTCCGAGGGGGTAACCCGGGCTTTCGGTCGGGTAGTACTCAACCTACCCGATCGGGTAGGTTGAGTACTACCGAGTTCCAACCCATCTATAACGCCTATAGTTGACCGTTATTGTCAATTAATTAACGTATTGGAATATACTAACACCCCATGGATCAAACCACCTCTCTCACCAAGTTCCGCAATCCCTTCGGCAACCAGGAAATCGAGTTGCAGGAGGCACGTTATGAAGCAGGTGGAACGCCGATGCTACGCCTGCGGATTCGTGAGCGCGGCGCGCGTTTCACTATTTTCGACGTCGATCCCACAACCGCCAAATACTGGGCGGAAGAAATGTTGAAGTGGGCCACGCCGCTGGCCGCCGACCCCCCTCCCCCGCCCGCCGAGGACTGAACCCATGCGCATGTACAACCCGGAATGGGACGCCGTGAAAGACATGAAGTTCACGCCCAAAGTGCTGGACCTCCACTACGACTTGTCAGGCGGGGAAATCCCCGCGGACCACGGCCCCGCGCTTTACGCTGAACTGCTGCGGCATCTGCCCTGGCTTGCTGATACACCTGAGGCTGGCATACATCCAGTGCATGGCGCACCGAGTGGGCGCAATGACAATCTGGTGATCAATCGGCGGGTAAAACTGGTATTGCGCCTTCCGGTAGAACGCCTGGAAGCCGCGCGTGCACTGGTCGGCCAGCGCATCGACCCGGGCGCCGGCAATCTGGTTATCGGCCCCTTGAAAGAGAAAAACCTGACGCCATTTGGCACGCTGTATTCCCATTTCGTGACGCTGGGCAACGCCGACGAAGCGGCGATTTTGCTTGAGATGCGGAGAAAGCTCGACGAAATGGGCATCCAGTGCGGACTGATACCGGGGTTGCAACGTAAAATGCGCACCCCTGATGGGGAGATCAGCGGCCACACGTTGATGTTGCATGACCTCAGTCTGGCGCATTCGCTGGCCGTGCAGGAACAGGGTCTGGGGCTGCACCGCGCTTGGGGCTGCGGCATCTTCATACCGCACAAATCGATCAAGGAAGTTTCGACCGTCTGAACACCGGACGGCCATATTTTTTAACTCGTGAAATAGGAGAAAACTGTGGGCTATGTACTGAACGGCGAAGAACTCGAGGTGGATGACGATGGTTTCCTGCTGGAAGCCAACTTCAGCGAAGAAATTGTTCCCGTGATCGCTGAAGCTGAAAACATCACCCTGACCGACACGCACTGGCAGGTCATCAATTTCATGCGACGCAAATACCAGGATGAGGGCCACACCCCCAATTTCCGCAACATGGTCGCCGACCTCAACGACGAGGACGACAGCGTCGACTGGAAAAAAGTACTGTATGAACTGTTTCCCCTGCAACCCAACCGCCAGTCCGCCAAGGTGGCCGGACTGACCAAGCCTTTCGGCAAGGGCGGTTACTGATCCGTGAGGCGCAAGGTGTGAGGCGCGAGGCGCGAAGCCTTGCCGCCCCACCCATCCCGCCTCCCGCCCAACCTCCCTCACGCCTCACGCTTCCATGTTCATCAACACACTGGTTACCACCGAAGACCTGGCCGCTCACCTGGATGATCCAGACTGGATCGTCTTCGACTGCCGCTTTACGCTGACCGACCCGGAAGCCGGTCGTCAGGCCTATCTCAAAGAACACATTCCCGGCGCGCGCTACATTCATCTCGACGAAGACATGTCCGCGCCGATTACCGACAGCACCGGCCGCCACCCATTGCCCGATGTCCAGATACTGGCGGAACGACTTTGTGCCTGGGGCGTCGGCGTCAACAAGCAGGTTGTCGTGTATGACGACAGCTATGGCGCCATGGCCGTGCGCCTGTGGTGGATGCTACGTTGGCTCGGCCACCCGGGTGCCGCCCTGCTTGACGGCGGCATACCCAAGTGGCGCAAGGAAAAGCGGCCACTGACCGCCGAACTGCCGTTACCACGCAAAGGCAACTGCGCCTGCCTGCCGGAACATAGCCAGATCGTTGCCGCCGACGAGGTGCTGCGCGCCTCGCAAACTGGTGACGCGCTAATCATCGACGCGCGCCCCGACCGTCGCTTCAGCGGCGAATTCGAGCCGCTCGACCCGGTCGCCGGGCACATTCCCGGCTCCATCAACTGGCCATTCGACGAGAACCTCGACATCGACGGCACCTTCCTGCCGCCCGAGGCGTTGCGCGAAAACTACCAGGCCCTGCTGAAAGGCCGCGCGCCCTGGCAGGTCATCCATTCCTGCGGTTCCGGCGTCACCGCCTGCCACAACCTGCTGGCGATGGAAGTGGCTGGCTTGGCCGGGTCGCGCCTCTACCCCGGCTCCTGGAGCGAATGGATACGCGATCCCGCCAGGCCCATCGCCACCGGAGAATAGCCTTGGCACTCAGAGTCAAAACCGTCTGGTTCAAGAAGGAAGGCGAACAACGCGATCCTTCCGAAGTCGCCACCGTCCTCGCCTCCACCATCTGGCGCCTGTGTGATCGCACCATCGACAATCTGTCCAAAGCCGATTTCGACATCATTACGCCGCAGCGCGGTTTTCGCATCATCGGAGAAATGGCCTGCTTCCTGGTCCACTACGTCGATCGCCTGGCCTTCGACCGCATGGACGACGAACTGCGACAGGACGTGGTCAGCGCGGTGGGCGTGCGTCTGGCCGAGATCATGGAAGAGAACATCATCGAAACCACCGGTGGTGAGAAAGACCCGGATTACGACTACCAGGCCGGATTCATCGACCTGACCAATCGGCGCATGGGCGACTACTCGTCTTTCGACTTCCCGGATGACAAACCCGGTTTCCCCGCGTTGCGCTTCCTCTCGCTGCAAATCCGCGAAGTCATGGAGCAAACCGACCAGACCTGGATCCAGGATCAGATCATGGATATCGAAATGCCCGAGATGCTGGGCATGGTGAAGAAGAACATGGACGGGTTTTATCCATGCCCGTAGGAGCGGACCTAGTCCGCGATAAACACGGTAGCAATCGCGGACACGGTCCGCTCCTACAGTAACCCGCCATGATCCCCGCCGACTCCCCCTTTCACCCCGACAACGAAGCCGGCTACCAAGCCTGGCGCGCCGCCAAGTTGGCGGATTACCCGACGCGTGGCGAAGACCTCATCGTCAAGGTGCGCGACCCGCGCAATCTCTCCGACAGCGAATACCAGGCCATCTGGCGGCTGATCGCCAAGACCAACATGGCGATCTACGCCACCGATCTGGGCGAAACCGAAGACAAGGAATCAATCAGCCAACTCGCTGCGCAATTCGGTCTGACCCACCTGGACGCCAACTGGCTGGCGGACGAGGACGGCATTTCCAGCCTCACCCCGCACGATGAAGACGGCCAGAAGCGCGGTGAATTCATCCCCTACACCCACAAACCCATCCGCTGGCATACCGACGGCTACTACAACCCGCCCGAACGGCGCATCTGGGCGATGACCCTGCATTGTGTGCGCGCCGCCGACGAGGGCGGCATCAACGACCTGTACGACCACGAACTCGCCTATATCGCCCTGCGCGATGCCGACCCCATGCATATTCGCGCCCTGATGGCCGAAGACGCCATGACCATCCCGGCGCGCACCGATGAATTGGGCGTGGCCCGCCCCGACGAATCCGGCCCGTCTTTCCTGGTGGATAGCGGGCCACAGCAGTTTCCAACCCTCCACCTGCGCTACACCGCCCGCACCAAGAGCATCGCCTGGAAACAGAACGCGGCCACGCTGGCCGCGGTACGGGCGCTGGAAGAACTCCTCGCCGGCGACCCGCCCGGCCTCTTCACCCTCGGCCTGCAACCCGGCATGGGCGTGATCTGCAACAACATCCCACACACCCGCTCCGGTTTCTCCGATCACCCGGAACACCGCCGCCTGCTCTACCGCGCCCGTTACCACGACCACCTGCGCAACCTGCGCGGGTAATCATTCAGAGGGTCTTCGGCAAGGCGTAAACGGTCCCCGGGAAACGCCGTTTTTCCCGAATACCAGGCAATCGACTGATGTAAAGCGGCTTGCCGTGGGCGAAAATGCGCCATGCACTTCCGCCTGCTCACCTGGCTTGCCAGCGCCCTTCTGCTCATCATCTTCGCCGCCATCACGGCACTGGTGTGGCGCGAACATGAACGCGAACTACAAGTTCAGCTTAACCAGGATGCCGGCCGGCTACAGACCGCGTTTGAAGTCGCCGTGGGCAATCTGGAGCAGCAGATGCTCGCCCTCGCCAGCCTGCTGGCGGCCGACCCGGAAGTGCAACATCTGTTCGACCAGGGTCGTGCCGCGGTACTGGCCGAGGGTGGCGGCGCCGGCGGCGCGCGCGCCGCGCAAGTGCGCGCCGCGCTGCTCGCCCGAGTGGAACCGCAATGGCATTACATGCAGACCCGGTTCGGCGTGCGCCAACTGCAATTCCATCTCGGCCCGGGTGTCCTCTCCTTCCTGCGCGTCCATGCGCCGGAACGCTACGGCGACCGCATGGATGGCCTACGCCACATCATCGAAGACACCAACCGCGACCGCCAACCGCGCGCCGGGTTTGAAACAGGCCGAGTGCAATCCGGTGTACGCGGTGTGGTACCGGTCGAAGCCATGGATGCCGATGGCACCCCCCGCCTGATCGGCTCCCTGGAAGCCGGCACGGCATTCAACACGCAACTCGGCCTGCTCGACCGACAACTGGGTGCCGGCTTTGCCGTACTCCTCAAACCCGAACATGTGGAATCTTCGGTCTGGCGCGAATACCGCGAAGGGATGCGCCAGAAAAACGGTTGCGATTGCTATCTGGAAGCCAGTTCCCGTCTGGAATTCAAGGACTTGCTGGGCCACCTCCCCTTCCCCGAATTCCGCGACCGGCCGCTTTCCTGGCTGCTGCCCTATCAAGACAGCACCCTGCACATCACCCGGATACCCCTGCGCGATTATCTCGGCGTGCTGAACGCCAGACGGCCCGCTGTCGGCTCGGTGTTGATCTGGCGCGACGTGGGCAACCTGGTGCACCGCCATCGCCAGGCACAGATGACGCTGGCCGGTGGCGCCCTGCTCGGTTACTGCATTGCCCAATTACTCCTGCTCTGGCTGCTGCGCGATACGCAGCGCCGCTGGAAGCGTCAGGTGGAACAGAAAGCCACCGACCTGAACGAGAGTGAGGCCCGCTTTCAACTGTTGCTCATGGGCCTGGGCGAAGGCGTCTACGGGGTCAACCTGAAAGGCCACGCGACCTTCATCAATCCGGCCGCGCTGCGCATGCTCGGCCTGAGTGGCGAAAACGTGCTGGGACGCGACCAGCATCTGCTGTTCCATCACCACCATGCCAATGGCCGCGACTACCTGCACGCCGACTGCCCCGTCGCGCTGACCCTGGCCGACGGTCGGCCGCGGCACGAAGAAGGGGAATGGTTCTGGCGCCACGACGGCAGTGGCTTCCCGGTGGCACTCACGGTTACGCCGGTACTGAAGAATGGCGTCCGCGTGGGGGCGGTGGTGGTATTCCAGGATATTTCCGAACGCCAGGCCCATGCCAACCAGTTGCGCCTTCTGGCGACTACCGACTCGCTCACCGGCGTGAACAACCGCCGCCACTTCCTGCAACAACTGGAACAGGAACTGACGCGCCATCAACGCTACGGTGAAGCAGCCGCGCTGCTGATGCTCGACCTCGACCATTTCAAACTCGTCAACGACGAATTCGGCCATGCCGCCGGCGATACGGTGCTCAAAGCGTTCACCACCAGCGCGGAACACGTCCTGCGACGCAGCGACCACCTCGGCCGCCTGGGTGGCGAGGAATTCGCCATCCTGCTACCCGACACCGACTCTGAAGGCGCGCGCGAACTGGCGGAACGCCTGCGCCAGATGATCCACGACACCCCGGTCAAGACCGCGACCGGAGTGGTCCGCTACAGCGTCAGCATCGGCATCGCCCTGTTTGCTCGTGGCGACGGCAACGCCGATGTCATCCTCGCACGCGCCGACCACGCGCTCTATCGCGCGAAGCATAGCGGCCGCAACCGGGTGGAAATGGAAATCACCGAAAAGCAGCCCCTGTAGCGCAGGCGTCTCGCCTGCCGGAAAAGCCGCAACCATTTCAACGACCAACACAGACAAGAGCCGAAACTAAAGTCTTGCCCGTTCCGGCCGTTAAGCAGCCATTGCCCGCGCAGCCTACCGAGGAGTAACCATGTTCGAGTCAGCGGAAATCGGCCACAAGGTCGACAAAGAAACCTACGAGAAGGAACTGCCCGCCCTGCGCGCGGAACTGTTGGCCGCCCAGAACGAACTGGTCCAAAGCAAGGGGTTCCAGGTTGTCATCATCATCAGCGGTGTCGATGGCGGTGGACGCCGCGAGTCGGTACACCTGCTCAACGAATGGCTGGACCCGCGCCACATCGAAACCCACGGCATGGGCGCGCCCTCCGACGAAGAACTCGATCGCCCTCCCATGTGGCGTTTCTGGCGCGCCCTGCCGCCACGCGGCAAGATCGGCATCTTCCAGGGTTCCTGGTACAGCATGCCCATCCTCGAACGGGTCTACGGCAACATCCGCAATGTGGATCTGGAAGAGGCCATGGAGCGCAATGTCCGCTTCGAGAACATGCTCAGCGACGAAGGCGCGCTCATCCTCAAATTCTGGTTCCACCTATCCAAACCCATTCAGCAAAATCGGCTCAAGTCGCTGGAGAAAGACGCTCGCACCCGCTGGCGAGTCACCAAGCGCGACTGGACCCATTTCGGTCTCTACGACAAGTTCCGCAAGACCTCCGCCTCCGCCCTGCGCCTGACCAGTACCGCGCAGGCCCCCTGGTACATCATCGAAGGCCGCGACGAACGCTATCGCAGCCTGATGCTGGGCAAGATCGTGCTGGAAGCGGTTCGTCTGCGCTTGGCCTCCGAACACGGCCAGGCGCACTCCATCCCCACTCTGCCCAGCCTGCCGCAGGTGGACAAACTCGACATCCTGAAATCCCTGGACCTGAGCCAGGCGCTGGACAAGGCCGACTACGTCAAAAAGCTGGAAGCCTATCAAGGCCGCCTCAACGTACTCACCCGCGACCCGCGCTTCCAGAAACTCTCGATCGTCGCGGTATTCGAAGGCAATGACGCGGCCGGCAAAGGTGGCAGTATCCGCCGTATCACCAGCGCCCTCGACGCGCGCATGTACAAGATCATCCCCATCGCCGCGCCCAGCGATGAAGAAAAGGCGCAACCCTATCTCTGGCGCTTCTGGCGCCACATTCCCCGGCGTGGCCGCCTGGCGATCTTCGACCGCTCCTGGTACGGCCGCGTGCTGGTGGAACGGGTGGAAGGCTACTGCTCGGAATACGACTGGCTGCGCGCCTACAACGAAATCAACGAATTCGAGGCGCAACTCGCCGATCACAACATCGTGGTATTGAAATTCTGGCTATCGATCAGCGCCGATGAACAACTCAAGCGTTTCAAGGAACGGGAAAAGACCAGCTTCAAACACTACAAGATCACCGACGAAGACTGGCGCAACCGTGAACGCTGGGATGATTACGAGCAGGCCGTGTGCGACATGGTCGACCGCACCAGCACGGAAATCGCGCCCTGGACCCTGGTCCCCGCCAACAACAAATACCATGCCCGCATCCAGATATTGAAAACCCTGTGCGACAGCATCGAAGCAGGATTGAGCCGGGTGAAGGGCAAGAAATAAGAATCCGTAGCCTGGATAGAGCGATAGCGGAATCCAGGGCCGCAACGCAGGAAACCCGGATTCCGCTATCGCTCCATCCGGGCTACATAACCAAGCGCTTAGCCGTTGACGGCCAGCAGTTCCACATCGAACACCAGCGTCGCATTCGGCGGGATCACACCACCGGCGCCGCGCGCGCCATAGCCCATCTCCGGCGGAATCGTCAGCTTGCGCTTGCCGCCCACCTTCATCCCCGCCACGCCCTCATCCCAGCCGCGAATCACATGGCCGCGTCCGAGCGGGAAATCGAACGGCTCGCCGCGATCCAGGCTGGAGTCGAACTTGGTGCCATTGGTCAGCCAACCGGTGTAATGCACGGTCACCTGCTTGCCGGCAACCGCCTCGGTGCCTTCACCCACGCTCAGGTCTTCGATAATCAAACTCATGATTGCTCCTTGGAAAAGCGCCCCGACACGGAGCGTCAGCGCGGGACATGGCGGCGGAATCCGGAATTGCAAGGCATTCCCACGCCGTCTTCCGGGCAGACGCCCGCGAGCCTCTCTGCCACAATTCGCGCCCCGTCAACCCAAGCGACTTACCCCTTAACTCCCCATGTCAGAACCCCTCTACATTGAATCCCTCGACCACGAAGGCCGTGGTGTCGGCCACGTCGATGGCAAAACCCTATTCGTCGAGGGCGCCCTGCCGGGTGAGCTGGTGCGCTACAGCAGCTACCGCAAGAAACCGGAATTCGAACAGGCGCAGGCCACCGAGATTCTCAAATCCAGCCCGTTCCGGGTGACGCCGCGTTGCCGCTGGTTCGGCATCTGCGGCGGCTGTTCGCATCAGCATCTGGAAGAATCCGCCCAGGTGGCGACGAAGCAGCGGGTGCTGGAAGACTGTTTCACCCATGTCGGCAAGGTGAAACCGGAAACCATGCTCTCACCCATCCATGGGCCGACCTGGGGTTACCGCTTGCGCGCGCGCCTGTCGGTGCGCCATGTGGCGAAGAAGGGCGGCGTGCTGGTGGGCTTTCATGAGCGGCGCAGCCGCTATGTGGCCGACATGAGCAGTTGCGAGGTGTTGCCGGAGCGTATTTCCCGCCTCTTGCCGCGCCTGCGCCTGCTGGTGCAAAGCCTCTCCATTCGCGACCGTCTGCCGCAGATCGAACTGGCGGCGGGTGATGCGGTGGATGTGTTGGTGCTGCGCGTGATGGACCCGCCGACGCCAGAAGACGAGACGCTGTTGCGTGCCTTCGCCGACGCCAACCAGGTGCAGTTCTGGCTGCAATCCAAGGGACCGGACACTGCCGTCCCCTTCCACCCACTCGACGCCCCGACGCTGGATTACCGTCTGGCCGAGTTCGATCTGGTGATGCCGTTCCGCCCCACCGAATTCACCCAGGTGAACCAGGACATCAACGCCATGCTGCTGCGCCGCGCCATACGCCTGCTCGACCCGAAGCCGGGTGAGCGAGTCGCGGACTTCTTCTGCGGCCTCGGCAACTTCACCCTGCCCATCGCCCGTAAAGGCGCCAGCGTGCTCGGCATCGAGGGCGCCGCCGGACTGGTCGCGCGCGGCATCGAAAACGCGGCGAGCAATGGCTTGAGCGACAACACCGAATTCCGCGTCGCCGACCTTTTCAAGATGACGCCGGAGGCCTACGCCGAGTTGGGCAACATCGGGGGCAGCTTCGACAAAATCCTGATCGACCCGCCGCGTGATGGCGCCGCCGAGCTGGTCAAATCCCTGCCGGAGAGCGGCGCGCCCTACCGCATCGTCTACGTCTCATGCAGCCCCGCCACCCTGGCGCGCGACGCGGCGGTGCTGGTGTACCAGAAGGGCTATCGCCTGGTCACGGCGGGGGTCGCCAACATGTTCCCGCACACGGCGCACGTGGAGTCCATCGCGCTGTTTGAACGAGGCTGAGGCGCGGCGCTACAGCCCGTACCAGGGCGCTGCTACACTCGGGCCTCCCTCACTCCCCCGTAACGTCTTGGACTCCATTCCTTTAGGGGCGCTATTCGGCGTCCTGGTTGTTTTACTGATTCTTTCCGGTTTTTTCTCGATGTCGGAAACCAGCATGATGGCGGCGAACCGCTATCGCCTGCGCACTCTGGCCAAGGCGGGACACCGAGGCGCGAAGCTGGCGGAGTGGTTGCTGTCCAATACCGATAAGCTTCTGGGCGTGATCCTGCTGTGCAACAACCTGGTCAATGCCGCCGCCGCGTCCCTGGTCACCATCATCGCCTTCCGCCTGTTCGGCCAGAACGAAATGGCCCTGACCCTGGCCACGCTGGCGGTCACCTTCCTGATTCTGGTGTTCTCGGAAGTCACCCCCAAGGTCGTGGGCGCGTCGTACCCCGACCGCATCGCCTCGGCCGTCAGCTATGTGCTCACGCCGCTGCTCAAGCTGCTCTATCCAGTAGTCTGGTTCGTCAATCTGTTCGTGCAGGCTTTGTTGCGCCTGCTGCGTCTGCACCCCAGTGACAGTTCCGGCAACAGCATGGGGGTGGAGGAGTTACGCACCCTGCTGACAGAATCCGGCAATTTCATGCCGGCGCAGCATCGCGGCATCCTGATGAATCTGTTCGATCTGGAGCAGATCACGGTGGATGACGTGATGCGTCCGCGCGGCCAGATCGAGGCCATCGATATCGATGCCGACCTGGAGGAAATCATCCATCAACTCGCCACCAGCCATCACTCGCGCCTGCCGGTGTATGAAGGCGAGCCCAACAACGTGGTCGGCATGCTGCATGTGCGCCGGGTATTGGCGCACATCCACGAGCACGATTTCGACGTGGCCGCCATGCGTGACGCGCTACGCGAACCTTATTTCATTCCTTCCGGCACCAACCTCTATACCCAGCTCGAACAGTTCCAGGCCATCCGCCAGTCGGTCGGCCTGGTGGTGGACGAATACGGCGAACTCCTGGGCCTGGTCACTCTGGAGGACATTCTGGAAGAAATCGTCGGCGAATTCGCCAGCCTGCGCCCGGGCGGCCAGGAACCCGGCCTGCCCCAGGAAGACGGCAGTTATCTGGTGGAAGGCGCCATCGCTTTGCGTGAACTCAATCGCAAACTGAAACTGGAACTGCCGGTGGAAGGCGCCCGCACGCTTAATGGACTGATCCTGGACCACCTGGAAGCGATGCCGGAACCCGGAGTGAGCGTGATGATCGCCGGCTACCCGATGGAAATCGTGCAAGTGCATGGGCGCATGGTGAAAACAGCGCGAATCGGCTCACGCCGCGCGCCCGTGAATTCAAGCCCATGATTGCTTTACATTTCCTACCCTGATGGGCAACATCCAGCGGGTTAATGAACTCTTGGGAGCGGTAACAGCATGGTCGCGGTAACCGTCGGCGCCAATCTCACCGGCCTGTTCCGGGCGCTGGTCACCCAGGGACTGCTGTCGCCGGAAGAAGGCGAGACGCTGCAAAACCAGGCGCGCGGTTCGGGCGAGAGTTCGCTGGCCCACCTTCTGCGCACGCGGCGTTTCCGCGCCGACCAGATCGCCGCTTTCGCCGCCGTCACTTTCGGCCTGCCCTTCTTCAATCTCGATGCTCTGGAGCCCTCGGTTCTGCCCAAGAGCCCCGTGGATAGCAAACTGCTCGCCAGGCACCGGGTCTTGCCCATCGCGCTGCGTGGCAACCGCATGTTCGTCGCGCTTTCCGACCCGAGCAATCTCCAGGCACTGGACGACATCAAGTTCCAGACCGGCCTGACCGTCGAGGCGGTGGTGGTCGAGGACGACAAGTTGGGGCGCTGGCTGGAGCAGCACGGCGAGACGACCGAGGACGACATCCTCAAGACCATCGATACCGAGGACCTCAACCTCGAATTCGCCGACGAAGAAGCCCTGGATGCGGCCACCACGGCGGCGGCGGTGGATATCGACGATGCGCCGGTGGTCAAGTATCTGCAAAAGATGATGCTCGACGCCATCAACAGCGGCGCCTCCGACATCCACTTCGAGCCTTACGAAAAAACCTACCGCATCCGCTACCGCCTCGACGGCCTGCTCTACGAGATCGCGCAGCCGCCGCTGGCGATCAAGGAAAAGATAGCCTCGCGCATCAAGGTCATTTCCAAGTTGGACATCTCGGAAAAACGGGTGCCGCAGGACGGCCGCATGAGGCTGGTTCTGTCGCGCAACAAGGCGATCGATTTCCGGGTTTCCACCCTGCCCACGCTGTATGGCGAAAAGATCGTCATGCGTATTCTGGATGCGTCCGCCGCGACCATGGGGATCGAGAAGTTGGGCTACGAGCCGGAACAACTCAAGCTGCTCACCGACGCCATCGTGCGCCCCTACGGCATGGTGCTGGTGACCGGCCCCACCGGCTCCGGCAAGACCGTTTCGCTGTACTCCTGCCTGAACATCCTGAATCAGCCTGGCGTAAACATTTCCACCGTCGAAGACCCCGTTGAAATCCAGCTTGCCGGGATCAACCAGGTCAACGTCAACGAAAAGGCGGGCCTGGATTTCGCCACGGCCATGAAAGCGTTCCTGCGGCAAGACCCGGACATCATCATGGTCGGCGAGATCCGCGACCACGAAACCGGCGATATCGCCATCAAGGCTGCGCAGACCGGCCACATGGTGCTCTCCACCCTGCACACCAACGACGCGCCCTCGACGCTCACCCGCCTGATCAACATGGGCATTCCCAGCTACAACGTGGCCGCCTCGGTTCACCTCATCACCGCGCAGCGTCTCGGCCGCCGCCTCTGCTCCAACTGCCGCAAGCCGGTGGACATCCCGCCGGAAGCGCTGTTGAGCGCCGGCTTCCCCGAATCCGACCTGGATGGTTCCTGGCAGGCGTATACGGCGAAAGGTTGCGACACCTGCAAGCAGACCGGCTACAAGGGCCGGGTCGGCATCTACCAGGTGATGCCGGTGACCGAAGATATTCACCTCATCATCCTGAAGAACGGCTCCACCCTGGAAATTGCCCAGCAGGCGGAACGGGAAGGCGTGCTCAATCTGCGCCAGGCCGGCCTGCTCAAGGTCAAGCAAGGACTGACTTCGCTGGAAGAAGTCCTCGCCGTCACCAACGAATAAAAACGGATAAGGAAGTAGACAAGCATGGCGCTGGCCAAGACAAGCATCAAGGAAGTTCCTTTCCTGTGGGAAGGCACCGACAAGACCGGCAAGAAAGTCAAAGGCCAGATGCTCGCCCCCGGCGAGGCCTTCGTGCGCCAGGCGTTGCGTCGGCAAGGCATCAACGCGCAGAAGGTGGGCAAGCAGGGATTGTTCGCGCGTGGCCAGCGGATCACGCAAAAGGACATCGCCCTGTTCACCCGCCAGTTGGCCACCATGCTGAAGGCCGGCGTCCCGTTGTTGCAGGCCTTCGACATCTCCGCGCGCAGCCACAGCAACGCGGCGCTGCAACGACTGCTGGGCGAGATCAAATCCGATGTGGAAACCGGCACCAGCATGAATGCCGCCTTCCGCAAGCATCCGCAGCACTTCGACGGGCTCTATTGCAACCTGGTCCATGCCGGCGAGCAGGCCGGTATTCTCGATTCCGTGCTGGATCGGTTGGCCACCTACATGGAAAAGATGCTGGCCTTGAAGGGCCAGATCAAATCCGCCCTGTTCTACCCGATCATCGTGCTGGTCGTGGCCTTCGTCATCACCGCCGGCATCATGTTGTTCGTGATTCCCGCGTTCAAGGATCTCTACGGCAAGGCCGGCGCCGACCTGCCGGCGCTGACCATGATCGTGCTGCACATCTCCGACCTGTTCGTGAATTACTGGTATCTGATCCTCGCGGGCATCGGCGGCGGAATCTTCATGCTCATGCAGGCATGGAAACGCAGCCCCGGTTTTCGCGCCCGGATGGATGCCTGGATGCTGAAAATCCCGGTGTTCGGCCCGCTCATCGAAAAAGCCACGGTGGCGCGCTGGTCGCGCACCTTCTCGTCGATGTTCGCCGCCGGCGTGCCGATGGTGGAAGCACTCGACTCGGTCGCCGGCGCTTCCGGCAATCATGTGTTCATGGAAGCCACCCAGAAAATCCGTAGCCAGGTATCTACCGGCGCCAGCCTCGCCGCATCGATGCAGGCGGCTGCGGTGTTTCCCAACATGCTGATCCAGATGGTTGCGATCGGCGAGGAGTCCGGCGCGCTCGACTCCATGTTGTCCAAGGTGGCCGACTACTACGAGCGTGAGGTGGACGACGCCGTGACCGGCCTCTCCAGCCTGATGGAGCCGTTCATCATGGTCATACTGGGCACGCTCATCGGCGGCATCGTCATCGCCATGTATCTGCCTATCTTCAAGATGGGATCGGTGGTTTAACTGTAGCGCCGGCGTCCCGCCGGCTTTTTTCCTTACCGCCGTCCCGCCATGCTCGAACTGCTCTCCAGTCAGCCCATCACCCTGATCACCCTGGCCGTTGTCCTGGGACTCTTGATCGGCAGTTTCCTCAACGTGGTCATCCATCGCGTGCCGATCATGCTGGAGCGCGAATGGCGCGAGCAATGCGCTTGGCTCGATGGCGGTGAACCGGCTGCCGCGCAGGTCGCGCCCTACGACCTGGTCAAGCCGCGCTCGGCCTGCCCCCGCTGTGGGCACCAGATCACCTGGTATGAAAACATCCCGATCCTGAGTTGGCTGTTTCTGCGCGGCCGTTGCAGCGCCTGCGGCATGGCCATCACCGCCCGCTACCCTCTGGTCGAGGCGCTCACCGGCCTGCTGTTCGGTTATGTCGCCTGGCGTTGGGGCGCCACCTGGGCGACGCCGGCCATCTGCCTGCTGCTCGCCAGCCTGATCGCGCTGGCCTTCATCGACCTCGACACCCGTTTGCTGCCCGACAACATCACCTTGCCGCTGGCCTGGGCCGGCCTGCTGTTCAACCTGGACGGCGGCCTGGTGCCCCTGCCGGAAGCCGTGATCGGCGCCATCGCCGGTTACCTTTCGCTGTGGTCGGTGTACCACCTGTTCAAACTGATTACCGGCAAGGAAGGCATGGGTTTCGGCGACTTCAAACTGCTCGCCGCCCTCGGCGCCTGGCTGGGCTGGAAGATGCTACTGCCGATCCTGCTCGCCGCCAGTTTCTCCGGCGCCATTGTCGGCATCGGCCTGATCCTGTTCGCCGGCCACGACCGCGCCAAACCCATCCCCTTCGGCCCCTGGCTGGTCCTGGGTGGACTCATTGCCCTGTTCTGGGGCGATGAGCTGCTGCGCATCTGGCTGGGCTGAGTTCCCGATGAAATGGCCCGGTGAGCCGCACACCGACTCCCCCCTTTTGAAAAGGGGGGCTGGGGTACCGAAGGGTAAGGGCTTCATCAGGGATTTGACGGCCCGCGCGGAACCGAACGCAGCAGAAATCCCCCCTAACCCCCCTTTGGGAAAGGGGGGGACTCGTCCTTATTGCGTCGGCCTCACCGGCGGAGTCGGTTCCGGCAAGAGCACGGCCGCGCGCCTGTTCGCCGAACTCGGCGCGGCGCTGGTTGATACCGATGCCATCGCGCATGGCCTCACCGCCGCCGATGGCGCCGCCATGCCGGCCATTGCCGCTGCTTTCGGGGATGCGGTGATCGCCGCCGATGGCAGCCTGGACCGCGCCACCCTGCGTGCTCGCGTATTTGCCGAGAGTGATGCCCGGCTGCGTTTGGAACAGATCCTCCACCCCCTGATACACAACGAGGTGCTGCGCCAGATCGCCGCCGCGCGGGCACCTTACGTCATCCTGATCGTGCCCCTGCTGGTGGAGAACCTGGCGACCTACCGACCAGATATGGATCGCATCGCCGTGGTGGATTGCGACGAGCAACAGCAAATCGAACGCACCGCCAGTCGTCCCGGCGTCGGCCTGGATCAGGCGCGGGCCATTCTGGCGGCCCAGAGCTCCCGCGCTGCACGGCTCGCCATCGCCGACGACCTCATCGACAACCGTTCCGATCCGGCCGCATTGGAAGCGCGGATCAAATACCTGCACCAGACCTACCTCACCCACCCCTGCCGAGCGTAATAAAAAACCCTTCGGCTTCATTGCCATTGCACGGAGCAAGCTGCAAAATCGCAGCCAATTCAAGCCTTTGGCGCGCATCCCTCATGTTTTTCCTTGAGCCGTTCCGGTGACCGTCTACGAATTTCCCCTCAATGAACGCATCCGCACCTGGTTGCGCCTTGAGAACCTGTTCGACAAGACGCTGTATTTCGTGCGTGGCGGTGACGCGCGCGCGCACCATGCCGCGCTCCTGGCGGTGTTTGAACTCACCGATGTCACCGGCCGGCCGGAGATGAAGAGCGAACTGATCCAGGAATTGGATCGGCAAAAAACCAGCCTGGAAGACCTGCGCAACAACCCCGCCGTGGATGCCGGCCGCCTCGACGATGTCCTGGCCCGCATCGCCACCGCGCTGGCCGACCTGCGCGGCATGAGCGGCAAGATCGGCCAGCATGTGCGCGACAACGAATGGCTGGCCGGCATCAAGGGTCGCGCCGGCATCCCCGGCGGCACCTGTAGTTTCGATCTGCCCGCCTATCACTACTGGCTCAATCTGCCCGAGGCGGAACGCACCAATGACCTGATGGAGTGGCTGGGTCCATTGCTGCCCTTGAAAAGCGCCGTCGATGTGGTCTTGCGCCTGCTCCGCGACAGCGGCCATCGCAGCCGCCACACCGCCAGCCAGGGCCTGTTCCAGCTCATGCTGGGTGGCCGCAGCGCGCATTTGCTGCGCCTGTCCCTGGACGTCGCCTGCGCGCCGGAAGTCAGTGCCAACAAATACGCCGTCAACATTCGCTTCCTGATTCCCGACCGCGCGCAAAAACCCCGCCCCTGCGACCGCGACGTCGATTTCGCGCTGACCTTCTGCAACTTATAACTGCGGCCCGCGAACGCAACGCATTTCAAGAAGCACCAGCGAGGCACTTCCTGTAGCGCCGGCATCCTTGCCGGCGTC
>JAUXXW010000167.1 GCA_030684775.1 Pseudomonadota bacterium | reverse complement strand
GCTGCGCCATATCCCCGCCGAATTCCGTCATGACGCCCACCACTGGCTGATCCTGCATGGCCGTTATGTGTGCAAGGCGCGCAAACCGGCGTGTGGTGATTGCCTGATCCGCGATTTGTGCGACTTCAGGGAGAAGACGGCGTGAACGATGGCGGGCGCGTGGTGTTCTCCCCCCTTTCTCAAAGGGGGGCCGGGGGGGATTTTCGGGCGCTCGCACACGCACAACCCTTGGAGAAATCCCCCCTAGCCCCCCGTTGGAAAAGGGGGAAGCCACTCGCCCAAGCGCTTTCACTCTTATCAACAGTCGTAGGTTGGGCAAAGCGCAGCGTGCCCAACAGGCCGCCACGATGTTGGGCACGCTACGCTTTGCCCAACCTACGGATAAGGGAACTGCGGCCATGAAAGTCGCCAGCGGACTGGCGCAAGGTCGCCGCGCGGAGCCCGCCCTGGCGGCACAGGCGGTGGAAACCGCGATGCGGCGCGCCGGCCTTTCCCATGCCCAGGCGGTGTTGCTCTATCTCAGCGCCGATTTCGCCCATGACCCGCAGCCGGCCATCACCGCCGCCGCGCGCGCCGGCAACTGCCTGCAAGTGGCCGGCTGCACGGCGGCCGGGGTGTTCAGCGACGAAGACTGGGTGCTGGATGCGCCCGCCGCCGCCGCTCTGGTGCTGGGCGATGGTCTTTCCCTACAGACCGCCGGGACGAACAGCGACCCGGTGCTCACCTTCGCCGCGCCCAATGCGCTGGACATGCACTGGCTGATGGGCGGGGGCGCGCGTTATGGCGGTGTTTCCGGCGATGCCTCCGGCCAGGGGCCTTACACGGTCTGGTCCGGTGGCCGCGCGAAAAATGGCGGTCGCTGTGAACTGGCGCTGGCCGGAGCGGACTTGCGTATCGGTGTTTCGCGGGGCGTCCGCCCATTGTCGCAACCCGCCGGCATCGGCCAAGTGGAGGGCCACGATGTACGCGTGGTGGGCGGCCAATCCGCGCTTGCCAGCCTGGCGCGCGAACTGCCCTTGAGCGAGCGAGCGCCGGACCGCATCCCCACGCATCTGTTGCTGGCCGGGGTGACTTATGGCGAACCCAAACGCGCGCTCGAAGAAGGCCGCTTTCATCTGTTGCCGGTGATTTCCGCCAATGCCGGCGACCGTTCCGTGACCGTGGCCGGCCAGCTCACGCCCGGACTCGATCTGTTCTGGGCGATGCGCCAGCCGAAGGCGGCGGAACACGATATGCGCGCCATGCTTGATCGCCTGGGCCAGGGCGCCAACGGCAAACCGCGTTTCGGCCTGATTTTCCCGTGCATGGGGCGCGGCCCCTACTTTTATGGCGGCGTCGATCGCGATCTCCAGATACTGAAGGAGCGCTTCCCCGGCATGCCCTTCGCCGGCTTCTACGGCAACGGCGAAATCGCCCACCTGGACGGCAGCAACCGGCTGCTGCAATACAGCGTAGTGCTGGGGTTGGGGTATGACCTTGCGTAAAGCTCCATTGTCGTCAACTGGCGATGCGGTTGGAGTAGTCGTTCCCCCCCTTTTTCAAAGGGGGGCCAGGGGGGATTTCTGAGGCGGCGGCTCAGGCAAACGTTGCTAAATCCCTGATAAAGCCCCTACCCTTCGGTACCTCGATCCCCCTTTGGAAAAGGGGGAGGCCACTTCCTCGGGCACTTTCTGTCACATCACCAATTGACGCGAAAAGCGCCTTGCATATCCGTAGCGCCGGCATCCTTGCCGGCCCGTCCCGTCAAACCAAGAGACGCCGGCAGGATGCCGGCGCTACCTGAGCCATGTTCAATCCCACCCGTGACCAGGCCCGCCTGTTCTTCTTCGACTCCTGGAAGAAATTCCGTGAGCAATTACCGCTGAGCGATCTGGAAGCCATCGCGGTGGAGCATATCGGCCGTCATCCGGAATACCACGCCATCCTGGATGCGCCCGAGCGCTACCAGGAACGCGAATGGCGGCCGGAACTGGGCGAGACCAATCCCTTCCTGCATCTGTCCATGCACCTGGCGATCAGCGAGCAGCTTTCCATCGACCAGCCACCCGGCGTGAAATCGCGCTATGAAAAGCTGCGCGCCAGCCTTGGCGACGAGCACGATGCCCAGCATCAGGTCATGGAGTGTCTTGCCGAAATGATCTGGGCCGCGCAGCGTTACAACCTGCCGCCGGATGGCGCGGCCTATCTCTCTTGCCTGGAAAAGAAATGTCTTACCTGAAGCGCGACCGTATCGGCGATTTTCTCGCCCGCAAGCCGCGCATCTTCCGCGCGCGCCAGGACAAGCCGCGGAACGGCGAAGCGCGGCTGGAGAGCTGAACCATGCGCCGGCTACTGCTCCTGTTGATTGCCCTGTCATTTACCCACGGCGCGACCGCGCGGGCCGGCACATGGGTTCCGGTCGGCGAAGGCGATTGCCCCGGCCCCGAGGTCAACGGCAGCGCCGGCGAACACCCCGACGCCATCCATTGCACCCCCACCTTCACCGGCAAGACCGCGCTCTGCTTCACCAACAACTGCAACCCCGGCTGCCAGTACATCGACGTGCCCACCACACAGTGCCGGGGCGGCGCGGAACTGGCGGACGTCTATACCTGCGTGCAGGAAGCCCCACCGGCCGGATCATGAGCGACGATCTTTTCGCCGCCGCGCCCTCCCCGACGATCTCCCCCGACGCGCCGCTGGCGGAGACGATGCGCCCGCAAAGCCTGGACGAAATGATCGGCCAGGCGCATCTGCTCGGGCCGGGGATGCCGCTGAAACTGGCGTTCGACGCCCGGCGCCTGCATTCGATGATTCTGTGGGGGCCGCCGGGCGTGGGAAAAACCACCCTGGCACGCCTGACCGCGCGCCATTTCGGCGCCGATTTCATTCAGATTTCCGCCGTCCTGGCCGGGGTGAAGGAAATCCGCGAGTCGGTGGAACGGGCGCGCATGAACCAGCGCCTGGGGCGCCAGACCATCCTGTTCGTGGACGAGGTGCACCGCTTCAACAAGGCGCAGCAGGACGCCTTTCTGCCGCATGTCGAATCCGGCCTGGTCACCTTCATCGGCGCCACCACCGAGAACCCCTCGTTCGAAGTCGTCGGCGCCCTGCTCTCGCGCGCCCAGGTCTATGTGCTGTCCGCCCTGGATGAGGGCGCACTCACTGCCCTGCTCAAGCGCGCCCTGGAACAGGGACTCGGCCTGAACCTGAACGCCGACGCGGAAAAGCTGCTGGTGGCCTATGCCGATGGCGACGGCCGCCGCCTCATCAACCTGGTCGAACAACTCGCGGTTGCGGCGCACATCGCCGGTATCGAGCAGGTGGACGCGGGTTTCGCCGCCCGCGCCCTGTCGCCTTCCTTACGCCGCTTCGACAAAGGTGGCGAAGCCTTCTACGACCAGATTTCCGCCCTGCACAAGAGCGTGCGCGGCTCCGACCCCGACGCCTCGTTGTACTGGTTCGCGCGCATGCTCGACGGCGGCGCCGACCCGCGTTATCTGGCGCGCCGCATCGTGCGCATGGCCTGGGAAGACATCGGTCTGGCCGACCCGCGCGCCGCCCGCCTGGCCCTGGATGCCGCCGAAACCTACGAACGCCTGGGCAGCCCGGAAGGCGAACTGGCCCTGGCGCAGGCGCTGATCTACCTGGCCTGCGCGCCCAAATCCAACGCCGGCTACCTGGCCTGGGGCGCGGTGCGCGCTTATGTGAAGGAAGACGGCTCGCGCGCCGTGCCTATCCATCTGCGCAACGCCCCCACCAAGCTGATGAAGGAACTCGGCTACGGCCACGCCTACCGCTACGCCCATGACGAGCCGGAAGCCTATGCCGCCGGCGAGCACTACTTCCCGGATGAACTCACCGCGCCGCCGCGCTTCTACACCCCCACCCCGCGCGGCCTGGAAGGCAAGATCGGCGAATGCCTGGCGTACCTGCGCGAACTGGACCGGAAGGCGAAGAAGTAGTGGTGTAGGTTGGGCAAAGCGCAGCGTGCCCAACGAACCGTCGCGATGTTGGGCACGCTTCGCTTTGCCCAACCTACCCCAGGTTTAACAGCCCCCATATTTTCCCCATACAAAACATAACGTTACCGCGTACAGGTGTTTTTCATCCCCTGTTTTCGCGTAATTCCATGGTCAGACGATCAGTTTCTTGGTTCCTCCTGGCGCCGGATTGATTGCCAGCGCGTCATAGATCGCCTTCAAGCCAGGCTCCGCCAGCGTGCTTTTGCGCACGTGGATCGTCCGCCCGTCCCGGCGTC
>JAUXXW010000166.1 GCA_030684775.1 Pseudomonadota bacterium | reverse complement strand
GCCGCGCTTACTGCCATGCCAGAGGGTATCGCCCCTACGCCGCGTCAAGGGTGCGCTTCGCCAGGCGGCAAAAAGACGCCGCCTGCCCTTGACCCGGCTACGGGGCTGGCGTTTGTTGCCTCACCAGAGGGTGTAAACGACCCAATCAGTTGCTGCATCAGGTCTCGGGCTCGGAACAGCGGCCAGCTGCGGACGGGGACATAATCACACGGGATGCAACATCTAAACCGGCACCTAATGCAGCGGAGTTGGCATTGATCTCGACCGGCGCCATCGTGGCGATAGGTGAGTCCAGCGTCGCGTTACGCGCGCGCGGGGGCTGAACGCCAAGCGCCCAGTGGACTTCCTGCGGACGCAGTACCAGCCTGGCATGGGTCTTCTTGGACGGGGTCGTACTCGTATCAGAGAGCAATTTTGTGCAAGCCATTTCGACCGTGTAGCGTAGCGCGCGGACCTCCCCATCGGACCAGTCGTTGTCGCAAAGCATATCTACGACATCCTGTTGCACATGGATATCAAGTTCCGGGATCGTGTCGCGCTGCTCGGCAATGTAAGCCTTGACGAAGTAACGGACCAATTCCGGAATATCCTCACGGCGCCCATCGAGTGGCGGCATGGTCACACATCCCGCAAGACGGGTCAGGAAGTCGCGTCGCATGCCTTTGGCAATCAAGTCGTTGAGATCCGCATTGGTGGCAAGGATGAACCTGACGTCGGCCTTGCGCGATTTTCCGGCGTTTTCGCCGATCCGGCGGAACTCGCCACCCTCCATTACAGCGAGTAACATCGCTTGGACGTCCGGGGGCAAGACGTCAAAATCATCAATGAACAGGGTGCCACCGTCGGCGTCCTCAAGGATACCTGGCGTGTCTTTATGTGCCTGATTATGAGAATCCTTCATATAACCGAATAACTCGCTGCGCCCGAGCTCCTGACTGAAGCTTGCACCTGAGGTGATCTTGAAGTTTTTCTTATTTCGGGTGCTTCTGAAGTGGATATGCCTGGCAAGCTGCGTCTTGCCAGAGCCTGCCGGACCAAGGATCAGGATCGGACGTTTCGTTTGTGCAAGCACTAGTGCGTTGCTGACAACGACACGCATCACGCTCGACTTACCAAGCAGTACGTCGTCGGACGCGGGTACTGCGGGTGTGCGCACGAACTCATTGATCAGGCGACGTGAGACCTCCCGTAGGATTTGTAACTCTCCCGGCTTGAAGACGGTCGGATAGGGCGACCGTGACAAGCGTTCTATCCGCTCGGGATTGGTCTCTTTCTTATTGTTTTTGTCTACTTTCTCGTCCAGAGGTGTAGCTAAGCTTACATTATTTTCCAGTGCTTCCGGTTCTGGCTTGCTTAGCGGAACCGCAATGGCAAGTATCAACTCTGGGCCATCGGGAGAAAGCGCCTCGATGTCAGCAACATGAATAGGCAACTCCAATAGAACGCGGTCTTGCAACATACGCCGCTCGACTGCGCTGACACCTATATTCTTGTCCTCATAGGTGCCGATCACCTCGGCTGCCAAAACCGGCTCGCTGTCTGTCCCCTGGAGGAACACTGCACCGCAGATTCCGTCAGGAAACGGCAGTGCCATGTCCCCTTTAAGGGCGTTTGGGTCGTCTTCGGGAAATTTCTCAGTGAGGTACTCGCGCTGCCCATCATCGATCAGGTACGAGTATCCGAGGAAGCCTGAGCGGGCATAGGTCTGGAGACCTTGCAGGGTTCCACGTCCTAGCCGGCGTGGTTCGAGTAAGAAGATCAGGAACGGGTCGGGGAAGCGAAATTCTTCCCGATACAGTTCCAGAAATAGCGTAACGAAAACTGACATGCGGATACGCACATCCCACAGGACCTCTGTGATCGTGGACGGCGGCCGCGTCTTCCAGTCCGCACGCGGTCGAAGATGACTTAGCCCGAGCGCAAGCCCCGCTTCTACGAGTTGTGAATGTAGGTCGAGCTGAAGCAGTGTGCTTAATTCTTCCGGGATATTGCGATCGAGATAAATTGACAGCTCCATGTAGCCAACATCAATCCTGCTACAGGGCGTGACCTGTGTGGCAGGCACGACCAGATTCACATGACCGGCTTTTAGATCCGTTACCAATTCACGCTTTCCCTCTTCCCACGAATCACCGACATGTTCATAGCCCAAGGTGACACACATCATCGTGCTTAGACCATTTGGTCGGTTCGGGTCTGTGCCGGAGCCAAGGCTGGTGCCAACGGCATTGGTCTGGAGATACAGCGAAACCGCCTTGGCGATCCCTCTCGCCAGACGCTGGAACACCGGCTTGGGCCAGGGGTGCGGAACGAGCGCGATCTCCGCTAGTGCAGCAGCCACGGCCGCGCGCATGCGAAGCGCGACCAGGCTCCCGAATGTCTCGCCGAAAAGAGCGACCGCTTTGTCCATGCCGGAGGGAGGACCACGTTTTTTACTAGTGGCTGTCATGATTGGTGGGTCTCCGATGCAGAAACTTCTCGAGGAAAAGTGATGCCATACCGGCTCCGAGCAGCCATACGCTGAAAGCGGCGAAGCTTGTAGGACTCATGTCTTGTGTAAGTCCTGACAGTGCCTCACGCGTGACCGGGCGCACGGCAGTGTCAGTCACAAAAATTGTCACGGTCGCTTCGGACATCGATGTGAGCACGCCCACTGCGATGGCGCCGACAAGCGTCGCGCGATGCTCTGCCAAGAGCCATGCCGCACCCGCTGCGATCGGTAAGGCACCAAGTGCGCGGGCAGCCTCAAATGTACCGATCGGTCGTGCCTCAAGTCGACTAACGAACAAGAGCGCGACGACAGGTAGCGACATGAGACCGTGGACGAAGGCGACTCCGAGTACCGTGTCGAACAACCCAACGGCCTGCAGCAGTCTGGTAGCACTGAGTGCAACGACGACGGGCGGGAACAGCAATACGGTAGCACTCGCAATCAGTATCGCGAGCGCTACCTTGTCGCGGTAAAGCCGCCAGCGGCAAGAAAGTGGAAGCGCGATAACCACCGCGAATGGCGTGCTCAGGCTTGCGATAAGCAGCGAGGTAGTTAGTGCACTTAACCATTGCGGCTCGAACAGCAGTTGGTGCCACCAGTCGATCGACGCGTGGATGGGGTCACTGAAGAAATCGAGCCCAGTCGTAGGCGACAAGCTTAGAAGCGCAAGTAGCACCAATGGCGCGGTAAGAACCAAAGCAAGGCAAAACGACAGGACTTGGGAAATAAGTGGCATGCGTGTCATCGTCACCGCGCCCTGTGCAACATCGCTCGGACTGCGACGAGCATTAAAATAGCAGCGCACAGACATACCTCAAGGCCAACGAGCAAGATGCCAAGTTGCGCAGCCGCTTTGTTATCGCCGAGCCGGTTGACTGCCGCATCAATTGCGGAACCTAGCGTCGGTGTGTGTCCGTAGCCTACAAAAGTCGGCAAGAGGTAGAAGCCGAGCGCGAAGACCGTGGCTAGCCCAAACGCGGCAATCGCAGTGCTTCCAATTGCAGGAATGAGATGCAACCGTACCAGCTCTGCGGAACTCGCACCCAGGGACCGTGCTGCCAGCAACTCGGTTGCCGGAGCCTGATCGACCGCTGCCTGGATTGGCAACGCGACGAGGGGCATGAGTACAAGCCAGCTTGCCAATGTGACCGCGAGTTCCGATGGTAGACGATTGAGGAGCACGGTCATGCCAAGAACTAGAAAGACAGGGTTAGTGAACAAGACCGTATAGAACCAGCGCCGATAAAAGGTGCGGAACGGTGCGTAAAGGGAGGCCAAGCTACTCGCGGCCATCGCCAGCAACGTCGCGAGCATTGCTGGTGCGACCGCGAGAAACAAACTGCGCCGAGCAAGCACAAGCAGCGTTGCGCCATCCTGGCCGAAGCCGCTGGGCCTGGCTGGCGAAAACAGTCCGTCAACGACGAGAAAGGTGAACGGCGCCATCGTACCGGCAAGGACGAATCCCCCGGTAGCGAGGTACAGCACCGTAAGCCACACTCTGCTTGAGACAAAGCGCATTGGTAGCCTTCTTTCTAGTGGCCCGCCATCCAACGCTCCCAGCGAGCGCCTACTTGCCCTTCGTTCTGCGCCCACCACTCAGCGTCGACAATCACCTCATCCTGTTTGTCCGATCCCCCCGGCATCGCGGAGCGCACGTTTGGTGAAATCAGGGGCATCGCGTCAAGATTGGTTGGGAGATAGGCTATCTGATTTGCAAAGTCCGCCTGTGCGTCTTTCTCCAGCGAGAAGCGGATGAAGCGGAAAGCCAGATCAGGATGTGGCGCATTCTTAGGCACCGCCCAGTACTCGTACTCGTATAAGCCGCTCTTGAATGTCCAACCAACTGGGAGCTTGTCCTTTGTCTTGGCAGACCAGATGCGACCGTTGAACGCGGACGTCATCGCGACGCTATTATTAGCCAGCAACTGGGTCGGCTGCGCGCCGCTATCCCAAAAGACGATGCTGGAGCGAATAGTTTCGAGCTTGTGTAAAGCACGCTCGACATCGAGGGGATAGAGCTTGTCGGGGGCGACGCCATCTGCCAACAGCGCAATTTCAAGCGTGCCGCGTGGGTTGTTACGCAGACCCCGGCGGCCAGGATATTTCTTCAGGTCGAAAAAATCTATCCAGCTTGATGGTGCCTGCTTTCCCAGCGCTTCAGGATAGGCGAGGATTGTCGCGAAGCTGAGGTGGCCGACCGAGAACTTGCGCCTTGCAGCTGGTGCAATGTTGAGGCCATCCAGCAAACCTTCAGGAATAGGTTTGAAAAGCCCCTCGGCGCCACCACGCAGCGCCGGTCCGCTCTCAACACTGACGACATCCCAACTTCCCGATGTGGCTCGGGCACGTTGCGAAATCAGTCCGTATTCCCCGTTGTATTCACCTTCAGTAAGGGCAATTCCATACTTCTTCGAGAACGGGATCATATAAGCAGTGCGCTGGGCCTCTTGATATGGACCACCGAAAGACACCACTGTAAGCGAGTTTTTGGACGGCGCATCCGTCGACGGATTGCAGGCCGATAACGTAGCCGAAAGGATGGCGATGATCGCAGTGCGAGAACTCATAAGCATGTTACTTCTCCTTGTACACGAGTTCGTGAAGTCGGGTGGAAGCGATCCGGTAGTTCCCTGGAGTGATCGCACTTCTTTCCGCCAGTTGCAGGAACAGAGCCTGGCCATTGGGTGGCACAGTAAGCGCGCAGCGCGCACCGCTCGGTAGCGAGCGAATATCGAGGATACTCAGTGACACCCCCTCAGCATGGTCGGATGGAAGCAGATCACTATCGACCAGCGAGCGGTGCGGTGCAGGGGCTGGTGCCGGGCGACGCAGAGAAGGGAAGCCATCTCGCCGACGTGCCTCGACCACCGGATGCCGTGTTCCGAGGTGAACCAGTTGGTCAGCAATCAGAGCGACCTCATCACGATCATGCGATACCAACACAATTGCCGTGCCCTCGTCGCACAAGCGACGCAGCATCGCGAGCAACTCGTATCGCAGTTCATCCTGAAGGCCTCGCAGGGGCTCGTCGAGCAGCAGGAGTACTGGCTTATATGCGAGGGCCCGCGCGAAAGCGACGCGTTGACGCTGGCCGCCGCTCAATTCTCCCGGCCGGCGATGGCCAAGTGCATCGAGACCGAAGCGCACCAGGCATTCTTCGACGCGCACGCGGATCTCGTCAGTTCGCCAGTGGCGGCGACGCAGCGGATAGGCAATGTTCTCTATCACGGTAAGGTCGGAAAACAGTCCCAGGTCCTGTAGGACAATCGAGATGCCTTTCAGCGAGCGCTCTGACGGACCAAGGCTGCCGATTTCTTCGTTGTTAAGAAGTAATCTGCCAGTACCCCTGAACGGACGCCGCACCAGACCGGCGATCAGATGCAACAGGGCGCTTTTGCCCGCCCCGCTATCACCAAAGATGCCCAGCACCTGACCGCGCGCGACAGCCACATCCAATCGGTCGATGAGGAGTGCTCCTGCCACCTCAATCGAATACCGCTGAAGCTCGAGCACCGCTGTCATGTCTGGAGATTGATGTCGATGAGGTGAAACAGGTCCGGAACGTGTGTATCGCGGCGTATGGCGAGGACCCCGAAGGCAAACGTTGGCTGGTGCTGATGTTCCGGGTCAGACCTTTGAACATAGGAGTGATACTTTCCATCTTCGAGACAGAGATGGGTGTATCGCCGAAAACCGTTACCCGGTGAATCGTTGTAGGCCAACTTGCTGCTGAATCGATAGAAGTCTTCCGCCAAGACGCTATCAGCTCCCTCGATCTGCCAGTTAAACCGCCGCATCAGTATTTGTGCAGGATGGAGCTTACTAGCTGTGCCATCTGTGACCTGTCTAGCCTGGATTCCTGGCCAGGTACAGATGGCAATTCCCCCCGGCGCAAGTCTCTGGGAGACGGCAATTCTGAAAAAATCATTGATAGGGTTGGCTGGATCGGGTTCCGCAGGCGTTGGCGGATTACCGGTATAGAGGCCACTGTCAAGCGGTCTGGAGATATCGATCTTCGTCGGTGTGTAGAACGCTGGCGGGTTCATCGTCATGATGTCGAACTGATCGAGCAATTCGCTGTTGCGCGGAACAGCCTCTACGCAACCCTGAATGAACTGAGGCCAAGCCCAGTTGGCAGCGTCGGGTAGAGCCGCGTGCAAGCGGTTGGCACGATCCTTTGCGCAGGCAACCGCCTCTCCACAGCGTTCCAGACCTTGGACGTTCTCCACGCCCAACGAGGCGAGTAGGAAGGAGTGGGCACCGGACCCTGAGCCCGCATCAAGGGCCGCCTTGGGACGGTCCAGCAACTTCGCTATAGCCTTGATCCCGCTCCACAAAGTGCGGGTCATCGTGGTGACTGGGAACTCGGGAACACCGCATCTGCAACTTGCGATGTCTGCCTCGATCCAGCTTAGTAGAGCGTCGTTTTCCATATTCTCGACCCCAGTTCGAATTTCACAAAAGCTTCCAGGTGCCATATGTAAAGCATCTTTCGTGCCAAATACATGCCATCCTGCCTGAATTCTTTACCTTTAAAAATCATGTAGATATCGTCCAACCATTTTCCCAAACCACACTCGACTTGAGGCTAAACCGTAAACCTCGTGATCGAACGGGTGCCGTTGTTTTTGAATCGAATCGATCTCCTCTGGCGCGATGGGGGCTGGAAGGCACTGGCCGAGGAACTGACCCTGGACAGCATCGGCGCTGAGTTGCCAGAAGTGAAGGAAGCTGCATGAACACGACCAACAAGAAACTGCTGCCTACCTGCCGGCCAGCCACATGAACGCCACCATACCTTCGGGGATGGAGGGGTGCAGATCACCACCTTCCTGCCGTTGTAGTTTGCAAGCTCGGGATCAAGAAGGTGGTGGCGGCCTCGGGTGGGGTCGAGGCCCGACCCAGATCAAAGCCCTGGCGCAAGGGTACTACTGTCCACACCTGCTCGACACCAGCGTGGTCGAGGATGCATTTGAGTGCTGAGCGTGAGGGGCTGCACCATGTGACGGTCAATGATGGCCTGCGGTTTGAACTGCTGGCTCTAAACATTGTGCAGTCGGCCATGGACAGCTCGTTGCCTCGGACCATGTCGCTGGAGATTCTGCAGTGTCGCTTTGTTTCCCTTGACTGAGAACGGGCTCTGGCGTTCGGCAGAGGTGGTGGATTCTGTTGAAAGAGGTTTTTGGAAAGTATATCTGTCTGATTGTAAAGGATATTTACCATATACTAAATCTGGCACAAAACCTGCTTTAACTCAACCAAGACAGTGTTTTACCTTTTTAGGAGTGCCTCATGAAATCCTTTGACCACGCGCCCATCGTTGGCAACGCAACCGGGGAAGATGTTGAACACGCGCTCGACATCATGAGCAACCTGCTTCACCGAGGCGATGTTGCCGGACTCGAAACCTTCGCCGATTCCCTTGCCGCCACGGCGGTGGGAGCCGGTCAGTCCAGCCAAACAATTTTCGCCGTGGCCCGCCTGGCCCGCGAGATCACCTTCTATGCGTGGGGTACCCCGTAAGCATCGTGAGGAATGAGCTGGGAGTCCCGACATGGATGCGCAAACCTTCGAAGACTTGGCCGCGATGGCTGAAGCAGGTCGCATGGAAGTACCTGCACAGTTGCATCTGGAGGTTGATCGCCCCCACCCGGAAGCAGGCAGTCAGGTGCTCCTGCACTGGCGTTGCGATGGTGAGATTGGGGCGGCCTTGACCTTGTGGCTGCCAGATGGAAGGCGGCGCCTGGTGCCTCCTGTGGGGCAGACCCAGTTGGACGTCGGCGGAGAGCCGTTCATCGTCACCTTGACCTCGGATGACGATCGGGTAGAGGTTCGCATCGAACCGCTGGTCATCGTCCCGGAAATACTCATCGAAAGTTCCGGCTTAGTGCTCGACCGCCCTGGAGTTATCAGTTGGCGGACCATCGATGCCGAGTCCGTTCGTCTTCGTCTCGTCCATGGAGCGGAGTTGCGGGAGGAGGCGGTCCCTCGGCAAGGCCACGTCCGGTTGACCCCCAGTGCATTGGTGCCGGTGCGGGTCGAAATCTTGGCAGCAAGCCGGCACGAAGCTTTTTCTGAACGGGCAAGAGTGGTGCGAGTGCAGGATGTGGATGTGCTCCCCATCGTGCCGTCCATTAGAAGCTGGCAGGTCGGTCCTGCAGTGCTTGGGGAACCACTTCGCATCGAGTGGGAAATCGCTGACGCCGAGATGGCGTGGATCGAACTCGACGGCAACCGACGTCAGGTTGCATCCAGAGGTTCTCTGGACTTCCTGCCCGACCGACTGGGCGACTTAGAGATTCGTCTCCACGCTCATTCCCAACATGCCGGGCTATCCCCGCTTGCACGGCTCGAAACCCGAAGAACCGTTCGAGTGCTAGCTCCACCTGTGGCAATCGAGTTGCAGAGCGATGCTGAGCAATGGTTGGCACCCGGAGCGGAAGCCTGTTTCCACTGGTCGGTACGGGGCGCTGCCCGTGCTTGGCTCGATGCCCCATACCGTGATGAACACCACGATCTTCCATTGATAGGGAGTGTGTACGTGCCGGTGGGACTGTTTGATGAAAAGTTCTATCTGCGCGGCGTAGGTCATGACGACCAAGAGCATCTCCTGGCCACGTTTCTAGTCCACCTCGCCATTCCAGACATCAGCCAGCCGCTGCATGAGCTTGCTTCGCTTTCCACACCCTTCGATGAACTCTACGAACTGGAGAATTGACATGGAAAAGCCACTGTTGTCCCTCGCTTGCCTGATCACTCATTCGGACATCGAATGTGCGAAAGAAAGCCGCACTTTCGATCAACTGACGATCGGATTGAACGCGGTCTCTCTCGTGCTGGCTGGCGTCCTCGCTCTCGTTGCCTGGAGCGCGTTCTTCTTCCAGTTCAATCCGATGTGGCTTGCATTGCCCCTGGCACTCCTCGTCGCAGCCATCGTGTTCCGGTTGGATCAAGCCATGTCTGCCAGCGACTGGGAACTCGCAGGCGTCTTGCGTCAGGGGCCTTTACCCCGTGAGTGGTATTTCAAGGTGGGGGCTCGTGTCTTGGTCGCCTGGTCCTTGGCTTATGCCACGGCGCTCGGCTTGATGCTGGCGTTATTCAGCAACGCGATAACCAATCACCTGCAAATCGAACGGTCAAAAGCCAACGTGCCCGTCGAGCAGGAGTACAGCGCTCTGAAGGACGATTTACGCAGACGCCTGGTAGCCCCTCTCGAAACCGAACTTGCAGCGTTGAACAGCCAGCGGGCCCAGTTGCAGACCAACGTTCAGGCGAACTTGAACCGTCAGGACGATGCGTTGACCAGGGCCAGCGCTGCCCGGATCGAAGCTGATCGGGAGAAGATTGGCGGCCAAGTTGCCGGCCAACGCTACGTTCCAGGGGAAGGCCCTCGCTGGGCAGAGGCGCAACGCCAGCAGAAGGAAGCCGATCGTCTGTCGTCCATCGCCGCAGCGAATGTCGGCGGCCTGGAGTCTCAAATTCGTGAAGCCCAGGGCCGCATCGACTCGAAGTCCGCCGAACTCATGCAGGCGAACCAGGAATTCGCTCGCCAAAGTGCCGATTTGGATAAGCGAAAGTTGAGCGATCCACGTTTCATCCCCGTGCGTGACGACCCTCTGATGCGCTATGTCGCATTCGAGGAAATGAAGGCCAATCCCAAGCAGGGAGCAGCCGTCAGCCACCTCAGCTTCATGGCCCAGATGCTGTTGCTGACTCTGGAACTCGCCTTCCTGCTGGTGAAGCTCATGTTCGCGCCGTCCAGCGTCTACACCGTTCGCTTGATCACCAAGACCAAACTCGAAGCGGCGCGTGTGGCCGGCGATTTTGCTGGAAACCGTGACGAAATGCGCCGCCAAAGACCGCCCCTGCGTGTCGTGCCCCGGGCGAACGAGCAAGCAGAGCCGGTTGCGGCGCATCCCGCCCCGTAGACCCCTTCCTCAATTCACGAACCAAGGAGCCGACCATGCCTGTTTCACACCGAACCCGAACACTTCTGCAAGGGGAAGTCATGCGCATCCAGTCTTGGCTAGATCGATTCGATCCGCCATTTCGCGGTGGTCAGCGCCGCGCCACCCTTGGCCGGACGGATGAATACATCGTTGTCAAACACTTCCCACTGCCGGACTGGTGCCATCCTGATTATCTGGATTTGCTGCTCCTCGTCGACCGTTTCCCAGCACGCCCCCCGGTAGGTCTGTATTTACTCAACGAAGGAAACGAGACGTTGGTGCAACAAATTTCACGCCGCCACCATGCCTTCAAGGACCAGGGTTTCCACGATGCCCCCTCTATTGCCGGCTTTACGTGGATCTGCTTCCACTACCCGGACAACACCTGGCGCTATGACATTCAAACGCCGGCGCGGTCAGACAACCTGTCGAAGTTCGTACAGTCGTTCTATGCCGAACTGGCCTGAAAGGAGAAGACGATGAAATTCCGTCTGAAAATTGCAAACTCCGTTTGGCAGCAATTACGCCAATACCACTTGGCACCAGGCAAGCAGGTGGAAGCGCTGAGCTACCTGTTCGGGCGGGCAGTGGTCACCTCCAATTCCGTGACCATTCTGATACCGCATACAGCAGAGCCCATCTTGTTTGCGTCGGATTGCTTTGAGCGCCAATCGGGCGGCAACGTCCGGCTGCTGCCGGATGTACTCAATAGCCTCCTGGTGCGATTTGCCGCGGCGGGCGAATACAACGTGATTCTGAACACCCATGATCACTGGTTTGATAAGTCGTCGCCAAAGTTCAGCGCGATCGACGACCATGATGATCTGGAGTTCAGTCGGTACATTCAGCGTTTCGAAAAGATGCTGGTGGACCATCCCGAGATCGGGTCAGCGCGTTCAATCCTTCACCTGTCGTTGGTCTTGTCACCGGGAGGAGCGGATGCTCGCTTGACCGACATCCGTCGCAAGCCGGTTTTCCAAGCTCTGGACGAGATCCAGATCATCGGGGAGCACTTTCAGTCGATACCCATCCGACACGCGAAGGGCTCAGGTGTAACTGAAGTCCATGCTCGGCAACGCGATTTCATTCCGCCACAAGTCCAGGCCCAGTTGGCGAATATGGAAATCATGCTGGTCGGGGCTGGAGGCATTGGAAGCATCCAGGCCGAGGACTTTGCCCGCCTTGGTGTTGGTGCACTAACGCTGGTGGACGACGACGCGCTGGAATCAACCAACCTCAACCGCTGGCAAGGTGCGTTGCCGGAAGATGTCGGGCAGCCCAAGGTGGACGTCCTGGCTCGACGACTCCGGTCGATGTTCCCGCACCTGACAGTTCGAGCGCACCGCCGCTCCATCTTCGACAAGGACGTGGAATCCCTGTTTGCCGATGCAGATGTAGTAGTAGGCGCCTTGGACAACGACGAAGCCCGCTGCTTCCTCAACGCTGCTGCGGTTCAATATCTGGTTCCCTATCTTGATGCGGGTGTATCGATTCAGGTCGGTGAAGAAACAGATTTCCTCAATCGGTTTTTTGCCGTGCTGCCCGGAACGAGCGCATGCGTGGAATGCAGCGGGTTTCAGTTCGTGAACTGGGAGCAGGTGGACAACGCCTACCTGGATGCAACTACACGAAAAATGAAACAGGCGGCTGGATATGTCGTTGACCGTCCGGACATTTCGGCCCCTGCCGTATACGGCCTGAATCAGCGTGCTGCTTCAAGCTTGATAACGGAGTTCATGAACTACGTCTGTACGTGGCGGCCGATGGCCACTTCCATTCTCGAATCCTGGAAGAAAGGCCAGATCCAGCGTGCCGACCGCAGCAATTTCCCCGAGTCTCCGGCACGCGACTGTCCGACCTGTGGTTTCCGTGCCGGTATGGGCAACGCTGAACACCTACCCAGGCCTTCGTGCCGGGAAAACGAATCCCAAACATTGATTTCCCCAACCCTGCATAAGGAGATATGTCATGGCCAAGCCTAAGCCAGTCATCATCGACGGTGAGTACACGACCGTTCCCAGCAACTCGAAGCTCGTTGACGTGGTATCCCCTGCTGTCACATCGGTATTGACCGATAGCGGCAAGTTGATCCCTCGGTCCGAGTTTGCTTCAACCCCGATTCCAGACGGGTTCGAGCAAAACTTGAGCGCAATAAACAAAGGCTGTTGAAACTCGGGGCCTGCTTACGCGGGCCCCAATTCCCCAACCTGTGGCGTGGAGGAGTTGTGAGAACCATGATCAAGATATTCGACTTGTACCGTGGGGGCTATCGACTTGGTCAGCAGCACGGTCACGAAGGAACACGGCGAAAAGCTGGATGGGAACTGATTGCATTTCATCCCGTGTCCTGGCTGCTAGGAGTTGACCAGAATTCCTTCGCAGAGGGCTATTACGATGGCTACCGGGATGGCTCAGCGCTCAGGGCGACCCTGCCGAGGGTCCGTAACCTACTTGCACGCCCAAACTAGGCCATCGCGGAAAGTGCTTGCAACGATCCACGGGGCGGTCTCGCAGGCAGTAACCGATAACCTGCCCAATCAACACAGGAGAACAAGCCATGAGCAACACTCGGCGCGTCGTCGTCCAAGGAGGCGGCAAGAACCTGTACAAAATCTCCGAGTCAGGTGGCTGGCATTACGTCTACAAGGTTGACGTGGGGTTTCTCGCCGACAGCGCCAAGAATATTGGCAAGACGCGCTCCTTGGAGGACGCACTCGCCATCATTCGCTCACATTCCGGACGTGATATCCAGGAAATCAGCTGAGAGGGCGGGTGACTGCTCTCAAGTCCTGGGATCTGCTGACTTCAATCAGTTCGAGAGTTGAATCGGAGATCGAACTCTAGACCACCGGACATCGAACCCGACTGGCAAGCCAGGAAGCAGCCGATCTTCGTAACTATCTGTTTGCTCAGGAGCCCGATGTATTACTATCGTTTGCTACTGAGCACGAATACCACGGTCTTGCTGTGTCGCCCCAGCACCACCACATTCCAGAAGCCAGCCTTGCGCTGGCTTTTTTGTTATCCGCCGAGGCCCCAGTGCTGGCGCGGGTTGCGCCCATGATGCGGTGTCGCCCACTGTGGCGAATGACGCATTTTCCTGCCATCCGGCACCTGGAATCCTCTCTTTTCTCCATTTGACCTGTGGCTACCCGCTGGTCGACATCCCCATTTCACGCGGGTTGCCGGGCGACGGTTCGCTGACAGCCATGCCCACCGAGAGGAAATCGAACTACGCATCGAACCCCGCGAACAGCACCTGCTGCGTCTCCCAGTCCCCCGGCAACTCGTTGTTCTTCAGCCAGATCAGGCTCAGCGTCTTCGGCTGCCGGCCATCCAGGATGGCGCGCATCAAGGCCGGCGACAGGAGGGTGAGGCGCAGCAGTTCATTGACCGTGGTGTGATGCAGGCCCTCGCGCCGGGCGATCTCGGTGCCGCTCTTGACCCGCCCCTCGTCGAGCAGGCGCTGCCAGTGGAATGCCCGCGACAGGGCCGTGAGGATGGGAGCGTCATGCGCCGGGGCAGCGTCGTTGGATGCCGGCACCACCACCTTGCGCCCGCCGCTGCGCTTGATGCGGATTGGGATGAAGGTGGTCAGCGTAGTGGCCTGGATGGCCTCGCCGGCCTGGACGATGCGCGTCATGCCAGGGCCTCCAGTTCAATCAGTTCAGCGCCGATGGTACCCGGCCGCATCTCCCCCGCCAGCGCCTGCCAACCCATCTCGCGCCAGCGGATCTCGATGCCGTCGTCGCGCAGAATCACCCGCTCGATCAGCAACTGGACGATGCGCTGCTGCTCGGCCGGGAACAGTTGCGCCCAAACTCTCCCCAGCTGGCATAGCGGCAGCACGACTTGCGGCTCAGACAACTCGGGGTGCTGTTCCCGCATCAGGTTCCAGACCGACTGCACCACCTCCGGCGCCTTCAATGCGGCATGCACCTGGGCCAGCACCATCGCATCGATGGGGTCCGCCGGCAACATGCCGATGGAATGCCGGTCCGCCCCGTAGCGCAGGGTGCGGCGCGGCACGTAATAGCGGTAGCGCTTGCCGTTGGCCTTGGTGGTGAACGAGGGTTGCAGGCGTTCACCATCGGCGGTGTAGAGCAGGCCACGCAGCAAGGCGTCATCGACGCGACTTGCCCAGGTATCCGTCCTGCGGGTGTTCAGGTTGTCAGCGAATACCGCCTGCACAGCATCCCACAGCGCCTGGTCGATGATCGCCGTGTGCTGGCCGGGGTGGGATTTCCCTTTGTGGGTGATTTCGCCGAGGTAGATGCGATTGTTGAGCTGCTTCCATAGCGCCTTGCTTGGTAAAGGGCGTGCCTTTGCGACTGGTGATGCCCTCGGCCGCCAGCCACCGCACCACGTCAGTGGTGGACCGACAGGCGACGAACTGCTCGAAGATGCGCCGCACATTGCCAGCCTCGGCGGGTTCGACGACCAGTTGCCGGGCCTCCACCCGGTAACCCAGGGGCACCACCCCGCCCATCCACATCCCCTTGGCCTTGGAGGCGGCGATCTTGTCGCGGATGCGCTCGCCGGTGACCTCCCGCTCGAACTGGGCGAAGGACAACAGGATGTTCAGCATCAGCCGGCCCATTGAGGTGGCCGAATTAATCTGCTGGGTGACGGCGCTGAAACTCACGCCGCGCTGATCGAACACCTCCACCATCTTGGCGAAATCCGCCAAATTTCGAGTCAGGCGGTCGATCTTGTACACCACCACGATATCGACCTTGCCGGTGTCGATGTCGGCCAGCAGGCGTTTCAATGCCGGTCGGTCCATATTGCCGCCGGAGAAACCGCCGTCGTCATAGTCGTCCACCACCGGAATCCAGCCCTCGGCGCGCTGGGCGGTGATGAAGGCCTGCCCAGATTCGCGCTGGGCGTCGATGGAATTGAATGACTGGTCCAGACGTTCATCGGTCGACACGCGGCAGTAGACCGCGCAGCGCTTCTTGGTGATGACCGCGTTCATCTTCCTGCCCCTTTCTGCTTGACCCCGAAGAAGGCCGGCCCCGACCAATGCGTGCCGGTGATAGCCCGCGCCGCCGCCGACAGGCTCTTGTAACGCTTGCCGTCCAGTTCATAGAGGCCGTCGGGCTGAACCGTCACTCTGTATTCGCGCCTGTCCCATTCGCGGAGCAACGTGGTGCCCGGCATCAGCCGCACCTCGGGCCCGCGTCCGACCTTGATTTTGGAATGCTGCTCACCGCAGTCGGCCAGATGTGCCTTGACCTCCGGCGGCAGGCCGCTGTGGGCGATTTCCTGCAGCCGGTAGGACAGGCGCGCTTCCAGGTAGCGGCGGTTGACCCGGATGGGCCGCCGGGGGAAGTGGCGGTCCCACAGCTGCCACAGGTCGGGCAGCGGCAGTGTGGGCAGGGCCGCCACCTGGGCGGCGGTGGAGAGGAGGTTCGTCATCATCGACTCCTGGTTGAGAGGGAGTTCATGGACGCGCTGTGGGGGGCAGAAGCCAAGTCATAACCCGTCATGCCGGCGTCTCGGTCGGCTCGTCGACGACCTCCCAATTCCGCCCACCCTGGAGGGTCTGGCGCTCACCCGTGCGCTTGTCGATGGCCGAGAGGAAATGCAGCTTGTCCTCCCACAGGCCCACCACGACGTCGGTGTCCTTGTCGCCCTCGGGCAAGAGCCAGCCGGTGATGCCATCCGGAATATTCAGGAAGTCGTCCAACTCGTCGACGAACCAGACGTGCCGCTCGGGGCATTGCTCGGCGTAGTAAAGAATGTCCGGTGGGACCTCGGGGAAATTCTCCCGGCTGTGGATGGGCAGCCAAGCCAGGGTGCGGCCGTCGGCCAGCCACTTCTGGACGCGTTGCATCATTTCGTTGTCGGCGGCGCCGATCCATTGCGGTGCAGGGGTATCAGAATTCTTCATGGGGTGATCCTCTGTTGACTGGGTGGTGCCAGGGTGGGCAATCACCCTGAACTGTTTGTTTGCGGGTTGATCAGTACCCACGTATCGCGCGGTGGCGCTGAAGGGCTCGTCGCATGAACCGACGCGATGCCTTGAGCTTGAGATGGACCTGCTTGCGGGCTGCGCGGTGTAACCGGAGGGCCAGGCGCAGGGTGACCAGCAGCAGCCATTCCTGCCGGGTCAACGGCCGCCGGATTCGGCGTGGGCGGTAGATCACCGTGGGCATCGATACGGGCGCAGCCTGCGGCAGGGGCTGCGCCTCCATCGGAAACCGGGTGGTCGTCACTGGCATCGAGATGAGGCGCGGCGGCTCTGCCATGATCGGCGGCAGGAAGTCGGCGAGAATTGCCTGCCGGCGCGCAGCCGGCATGGCCAACAGATGCCGTTCGACCTTCCGGGCCAGGACTTCCTGCCGGGCGAAGGGATCGGTCATGTCGAACTGGGTGGATTTCAATTCCATCGTGGTCTCCATCATTGGGGGATGCCGGCTTCCACGATGCCTTTCGTGGTTCGCGCCGGCGGGCGTTACGTGGCATGGACAAGGAGAAGGGTGCGTATGCATGAACCGCACCCCGGTGCTGATTCGCTATGCCGCGCCTGGCGAGTCCGCACCAACCTCACGGCTATTCCGCCATTTCAGCTTCCAGTTCGGCGTAAGCGGCTTCTGCTGCGGCGGCCGGAATTTCGATTTCGTAGAGATAGCGGTTGCCACCGTGGACGCGCGCCTTGCTGACGGCGGCGCGGGCGATGACCTGGATGAAGTCCGGCATTTGTTCACGCAGGTCGATCTCTGCGACTGATGCCTGCCCGGATTCGATGCAACGCCGATGCTCACGCACTTGTTCGGGAATGCCGTCCAGCTCGGTTTTCATGGCGGCATCCTGCTGGCGGGCTTTGGCATGCGCCTCGGTAAGCAGCTTCAGGTCGTTGTGATGTTTCACCAGTGCATCTGACATGCCCGTTGCCTCGCCGTCGGATTCGAGCAGTGCCTGCGTGGCCGATTCGGTCTCCTGATCAATCTGGCTGCGGAGAGCGTCGATGCGCGCTTCCAGCTTGGCAATGGTGGCCTGCTGTTTCTGGCGATCGGTTTCGATCTGTTTGCGTCTGGCGGTCAGTGTCTTCAGTTCCGCCATATGCCTGGCCAGATCACCCGGTGCCTCGACCTTCCAGCGCAAGCTGCGATGTTGCAGCTCCATAGACCCGAGCTTGGATTTGAGCTCGTCGTAGTGCTGCTCGGCATGATTACGCTGGCGCAAGAGTTCGCGTTCGCGGGGTGTCCACACCGTTGAGTTGGACGCTTGGTCAGCCTGAACATAGGTTTGATGCTTTTTGTCGAAATCGGCCTTGGCGCGAGCGACCTCACTTTGCAGGGACTCCAGCTCCCGGTTGAGCGAGGCATAGTCCGACTTGAGTTGGTTGAAGTAGCCGCTGGATTTGCGGCGGAACGGATTCAGTTTCATGGCGTGGTTTTCCTTGGATCAGGGTTGGGAAGGGGCAAAGTTGTCAGGCCAGGGATAGCGGGAATCGCCGGGCCAGACGGTGGCGTGCACCCAGGTATGCGAACCGAGGCGCTTGCGCATGGGTACGGCGGCACCGGGTTCCGGCCGGTGGCTGACCAGAACCTCCCAGCCATCGCTGCCGACGAGCGGCGTCGAGGATGAGTGCGCACGTTCCATGAGCAACTTGACGGCGACGGAAGGTCGTCGCGCAACCAGGCCGGTTTCGGGTAGTGGGGGCTATTCACGATGTGCTCCATAACGAATGCCACCCTCGACGCCGGGTGGCATGGCGGTTGAAGTCGATTGGGAACGGATCAAGCCGATGCGCCATAGCGCTCCCTCGCGGCTGTGGCCGATGTGGCTGATCTCGATGCCCTTGGCGCGGTAGGCCGGGGCGATGCGGCGCAACTGGTCGGCCAGGCCCTTGGGCGAGCGCGGCCAGGTGCTGCGATCCGGGATGTTCTGGTTGTTGAGCAGGTCGTAAAGCTGGCCGGCGGTGCCCTGCCAATTCCAGGGCGAGAGGCGTTCTTCGAAATACTTGTCGAGCACCTGGGCGACGGCGTTGCTTTCCAGGGCGCGGTCGATGCCGGCGCGCACCAGTTCTGCGTACTGGCGCTGGAATTCACCCGGTTCGAAACCAAGGGCGCGGGCGACGGCCTCGCCGAATCGCTCGAAGTCGGCCATGCGCTGTTTGTGGGTCAGCTTCACCGTCGGCAGGATCGCCAGCGCCGCTGAGAACAGGGCGAGCAGCGCGCCGAACACCTTGGACCGGTCACGCTCCCAGGCCGCCGTGGCATCGGCATCGTCCTTGCGCGCATCCGGCGCAATCACCGGCATGTCGACGTGGATCACCCGGTCGATCAGGTCGGGCCGGGTGGCGACCACGGCGATGCCGTTCAGCACCACCGAGCGCTTGGTCTCCATGACGTGTTCTTCGCCGTTGGTATACAGCTGGCGCGAGGCGAAGCCGCCGCCGGTGGCCAGGGTGCAAAAGGCATCCTGTTGCTCGGCGGTGAGGCCGGAGAGGTTCTCGTAAGAGACCAGCCAGTTGTTGGCGGCAGCGACGAAGATGTCTTCCACCGTCTTGGGCCGCCCGCGCAGCATCACCTTGTTGGGATCGACCAGGCTGCGCAGCACGGCCTGGGTGGTGGATTTTGCCGAACCCTGCTCGCCGACCAGTTCCAGCACCGGAAACGGGGTATCGGGCCGGAAGCTATCGAGCAGCCAGGTCAGCACGATCACGCGCCGGTTGGTTGGAATATTGGCGTACTGCCACAGCAGACCGATGTCGCCGCCGCTCTCCGGCTCGGGCAACGGCCGCATCGACTGGGTGCGAGTGAACAGCACAGGCGGGTGGTCGAGGAGTTGCCAGCCACGCGGGGTGACGTACACCACGCGCCAGTGCTCATCGCACAGGTCGAGGTAATAGGAATCGCCTTCCTGTGCAGCGCGGAGGTGAATCTCGACCTCGTCGCCATCATTGATGGCTGCAGCGGCAATGGTCGCCAGCGCCGACTTCATCGTGGTTTCTGGGACGCCGGCCTCCTTGGCCCGCCAGTAGGCGGCGCGCAACCATTCCTCGTAGCCGGTGGAATAGACTCGCCATACCTCCTGCCGGCCGGGCATGGGGATGACAGCGACGGCGTTACGGTCGGCGTCATGTTTGAGTTGGCACTGGCTGCGAGCGAGGTCAACCAGCTCGTCGAGGGCGGACGGATCGTCACCGCCGCCCGGCAGTTCATCCCGAACCAGCTTGTCCAGGACGGTGATGGAACAGTCCCGGTTGGCGACCTTGGCTGCATGCCGCAGCCGCAGGTAGTCGGGCATGTCCGTGGCCTTCAAGATGGAGAAGGCCCGCACCACGTTGTCCTCGGCCAGCACGCCGACATCGTCCTTGAGGCGGATCAGGGCTTCCTCGATCACGGCGACCGGGTCATCGTCGGGTGTGACGGTGGATTCGCCGGGAGATGCCTCCGTTTGTGCCAGGTCAAACAAGGGGGCGGCATCGTCACCACCATCACCAACGTCACCGATGTGACGGTCGTGATGATGGTGATGGTTGTTGTCTACTGACCGGGCCGGAGAAAGGACGGTGTCGACCATTACGCCGTGCCTACTCGCGTCGCCTTGGCACGCCCAGATATCCAGGCGTCGATCTCATGTTCGAGCCAGCCGACCGTGTTGGCGGATAGGCGGATCGGAGATGGAAACTGACCGTCAGCGATCAGCGCATAGATGGAACTGCGGCCGAGCCCGGTTCGGGCCTCGACCTGGCGGCGACGCAACACCGTTAGCCGGGGCTGGATCGTTCTGGACATCGGTGCAACCTCCTGGTTCGCAATGGAATGCGATGGAGGTTGTTTGCCGTATGTTTGCCGTAACAAGAGCTACGGCAAGGACACCCCGGCAGGTCCAGCGGTGCGGAGCGAACCTACGGCAAAGCGAAATCGACCTGCCGCTGTTTCAATACGGCAAGGGGTCAATCGCCGAGGTAGTCGAGAGTGTCGGCCCAGTCCGGAAAGTGGTGCAGAACGATGCGTTTGACGGTCTTGGCGGACAGGTGATCCTTGTCGACCAGCCAGCCGGCAATCAGGTACGGACGCCAATAGGACGGATTCTGCAGTTGGCCCTTCGCGGTTCTGGCATTGATCAGGCCGTAGCGCTTGGCGTCGCGCATACGTTGATCCCACCATTGGGCGTTGTCGGTATCGCTGTCCTTGATCCGGAAGGCATCGATGATGGCGCTTGATGGAACGCCAGTGACGGGTGCGTCGGCTTCGACATCCCCATCGCCATCGTCCTGGTCATCCGCTCCGGTGGCATCCCCACGGGTTGAATTGGTCGGTGTGACAGGCGCGTTCGCCTCGGCGGCTTGCATCTCCAGCACCCATGCCGGCGGCGTGACAGTTCGCAGAGGCATGGTGTCGGTGGATTGACCCGGCGGGGTCGCCGGTTGGCGAGAACTGACAGGTGGCGTAACCGGCACCCAATCCCACCGATCCTCATCGAACCGGTAGGTACCCGGCGAGGCCCACCCCGGATAGGGTGGTTGCTTGCGCGGGCGTGCTGGCAGCGGGCTCTTGCCATCTACCGTGGTCGCCCAAGCGTCAAAGCTGTCACGGTCGATCAGCAGGATGCCGCGCGACACCAGTTCGTGGATCGGGTCGTCGAAGGTCTTGCCGTCGCTGCGCCGGTAGTGGATATCACCCCGCTCACAGGCGGACAGCAATGCCTGCTGCTTGGCCTGCCGGCATCGGTTGGCACCAGTGGTCGAGGATGTACCACGGCGGAAGCCAGTCGGCGTGTTCCCAGTAGGGGTCGCAGGTGTTGTTAGCCAAGGTCAATAATCGGATTGGAGGCGGTGCAGCAATATTACCGGATGGGGATATGCCTCCATCCGTCACGCTGCCGTTGGCAATTCACCATCACGACCGTCACCACCGTCACGAACTGATTCCGCCGGTGATGGTTGTGATGGTCGTGACGATCACCTTCTATTGTGATGGTCGGCGGTAAAGAGGTACGCCTAGGCGAAAGGGGTCCTTCCTGGCGACCTTCCCATGCGGGAGGCGAGAGCGCGGCGCTTTGCTACCGTCAGGGTGCAAACCTGGGTTTGCAGGGGTTTGCAGTTCACACACAGCCGACGACGAATGCCCCGTGAGGCCGCTCCTGTGCCGGCATCTTGGCCGGCATCTTGGCCGGCGACGTGTGCGAACCTGGGTGCAAACCCCATGCAAACCTGGGGGGTAGGTTTGCACCCTGAACCCAGGTTTAACAGCCCCCATATTTTCCCCATACAAAACATAACGTTACCGCGTACAGGTGTTTTTCATCCCCTGTTCTCGCGTAATTCCATGGTCAGACGATCAGTTTCTTGGTTCCTCCTGGCGCCGGATTGATTGCCAGCGCGTCATAGATCGCCTTCAAGCCAGGCTCCGCCAGCGTGCTTTTGCGCACGTGGATCGTCCGCCCGTCCCGGCGTC
>JAUXXW010000147.1 GCA_030684775.1 Pseudomonadota bacterium | reverse complement strand
TGCCTACCAACCTCCGTAACTTCAACCTGAAAGGACCTCCACTATGCATAAACGTCTACTCCACATAATTGTGCTTATGCCTAGCTAGGCATAAGCACGATGCGGCCGAACTGGCCCAGCACCGCGTCATAGGGTTTCGTCGAATCGGCCAGCAGCGAGCCTTCCAGTTCGAACTTGTTGTAGTCGTTGGAGATCAGCGCCAACTCCTTCAACGGGTCGAAGGCCACCCGATACAGTTCAACCAGCACCCGGGCATTGCCCGCCGCCGTGTTCACGCCTTCGAGACGCAGGAAGCGCTCAGGCAGCGGCTGGGTGAAGAGGCCGATCTCGGTCACGACGCCGAAGGCATAGCTGGCCTTGAAGGGGGCGGTCAGACCGGTGATGTCCAGAAACTGGACGGCACCGAAGTCGGTGTCCGCCGTGTAATTCGTACCCAGGGTCAGGGTTGCGGGCGTGGCCGCGCTGTCCTGCACTACCAGGGTGGATACCTTCGGGTGGGCCAGGAAGTAGCGATCGCCGATCATCGGAGCCGCTCCGCCGATCGGCTCGTCGGTGACCGTGCCGGTGCTGCCGATGACGGAAGTGCCGTAGAGGGCCAGGGCCAAGTTTTCCGGGGTGAATTCCTCGATGGTGAGGTTCACGCTGGCCGATTTGGACTTCACCATGCGGTGATCGAGCGAGCGCTGGCCGGACTGCGACTCGTAGTGCTCCAGCACATCGGTCTTGAGGGCGAGTTTCAGTTCCGCCACGTTGCCGGGCGAACGGACTTCGACAGGATTACCGGCGGCGTCACGTTTGCCCAGATAGACGCGGCCCTGGAAAGATGCATAGCTACTCATGAAGCTTTCTCCTCGGATGGATTGGTTGGGGTGATGGGTGGTGAGGTGCGGATGGATGACGTCCGTCGTCGGGCGTGCGGTGGTCTGTCCGGATCGCTGACCAGGACCGGACGCGCCACACCGGCATCCACCAGCCAGCGGGCCAGCGCCGTGTCGAGTTCGATGCGCTCGCGCGGCAGGTAGATCTTTCCGGCGTGGGTGTGGGGTTTCAAGAGTTCAACGAGGGGCATGGCTCATCCCTGGCTGGCGAGATCAAAGGCCAATGTGCGATAGGTGATCTGGTAGCGGGCGGGGATCAGGGCCGCCGTGGCATCGGCGTCCTCTACGTCCCACTCGCAATCCAGTTCCTTGATGCCCAGACACAGTCCGCCGAGATTGGCGTTGGCAAACAGCGCCGTGTGCGCCGCAACCAGCAACTGGTCGGCGATGTCCTCGGGGGCGACGTCGACCTGCTCCCGAGCCAGGGCGTCGATGCGCACCACCAGCTGCCGCACGACACGGTCGTTGGACCGTTCCACGATGCTGTCCGACTCGGGAAATACCAGCAGCGCCGGGGACTGCTCACGTGTGATGCCGGTGGTCGGTGAGCGGTGAAACGTCGCGCCCAGAGATTGGGCGACGGGCAATAGCAGGCCCACCACCGCTTGCATGCAGCGTTCACGGATGGAGTTCATGGTTTCCCTTCAGGGGGTCATAAAATCGGCACATTGCGAACAGGGAGGACGTCCCCGTGGTTTATGTCCCGAAGAAAAAGCACCGTTCAAGCCAGAGCACACCTTGCCTCTACACCTTGAAAATCGAACTCCACCCTGACGTGATGCAGCCGCCCGTATGGCGACGCCTGGTCGTCGACGGTCGGGTGAGCCTCGCCAAGCTGCACCACTTCATTCAAGCGGCGATGGGCTGGACTGATGCCCACAACCACAGCTTCGAAATTCGCGGCAGGCGCTATGGGCCGCTAAGCACCTCGGAGATTGCGTGTGAGGACGAACGCAAAACCAAGCTCAACGTCCTTTTCCTGGAGGAAGAGCAGTACATCTATCGCTACGACGATGGTGACGACTGGGAGCACGTGATCACCGCAGAGTCCTTCGAGGTGGTCGACCACGATCCAGCAGGCGTTGCCTGGGTAATCGATGGCGCGCGCGCCTGCCCGCCCGAGGATGTGGGCGGTGTCCACGGTTATCACGACTTTCTGGAGACACTGCTTACCCAGCCTCACAGCGACGCGGCCCAGGAACTGCTTCTTTGGGTCGGCGGTGAATTCAACGCTGAACTGTTCGACCGCCGCGCGGCCAACGCCACTATTCAGCGCTTGATCTGGAACCGATGGGGCGGAAAGTAACTACAGCCGCGTGAGCGTGGCGCGGGCCTCGGTGCCATCGCCCGTCACGGTGATTTCCCGCACGCGATAGCTGCGCCCGGAGATCCACAGGGTGTCGCCGGAAGCCAGCGCCGGCAGTCGGCTCAAGGGATAGCGGATGCTGTAGTTGCGTGAGACACCCAGACCATCCAACACGTCCTCATCGGGAGCACGGAAGTCGACCATGACTTCCGTACTTCCAAATGCAGCGCGCGTCAGCATCCCGGACCGGGCCGCTGCGTCATACATGGATTCGATGGCTATCATGCGGGCTGCCAGAAAGAATTGGCGCAGAGATTGGATTGATTTTGCAATTTGTATCCGTTGTTAATCAATAAGTTAAAAATAACTATTGGAGTGAAACATGAAGAAGGCAAAGACGGCCGCAGAGGCGAAAGTACTGGAAGCCATCCCCAACATCGGTCCGACAGTTGCCGGGTATCTGCGTGAGATCAGCATCCACAAACCGTTGGATCTCGTGGGGCAGGATCCCTACGTCATGTTTCAGCAGTTGTGCGCCCAGACCGGGGTTAACTACGATCCCTGTCTGCTCGACACCTTCATCGCTGCCACCCGTTTTATGGCCGGCGAACCACCGCAACCCTGGTATCGCTACACCAAGGAGCGGCAGACCACGCTCAACACTTTTTCTTTCAGGACATCGTGACCCGTACCAGCAACGCCGGGCGGTGGCACATAGGCAGCGGGTTGCTCTGCGTGTGCAGGTCAGTGCCTCGGTCGAACTTGCGTGGTTCCTGCTTGGCGTAGAGCGGCTGACCCAGGGTATTCACCGTTTCGTTGAAGTCGGCCGGCGCAAAGTAGGTGTAGAAGGTATCCACGGTTCCCAGAGGGAAGGCATGGCCTTCGCCTGCTGCGATAAAACGGCGGGTGATCGTGCCGTCAGACGCCTCTCCTACATACTCTTGGAAGGTGATGCCGGCAAAGTTGAATTCATTGCGCATGTCGGAGCGCAGCGCATTCCCGGTTTGCCAGTTCTCATAAGCCTTTTCGACCTTGGAGTGACTGGTTAGCGCATCGAAAAACTCCGGGGATACCAGGCATTTGACGCTCGTCATGAACTCGCCTTGGAGGGATTTTTCCAGATAGCGCTTGAGATCGGTGCAGGTCTTCTTGATATCCGTTCCGGCATTGGAGAACTTGAAATCCACCACCTTGGGCGGGATATCGAACACATCATAGAGGTCAAAAAGCTCCGAGCCGTCCGCATCCAGAATTACGCCCTTCAAGGCACCCATGCGCAGATGTTCCAGGGTGATGGCGTGTTTGTTCCGCATGGTCTGCAGGTGCTCGACCATAACATTGGAGATGGACTGCAACTCGGATTCCATGCCGAAGGCGCGGATGCCCTGTACCTCCTCCGGCAGCACCACATCCTCGTGCGGGATGTGGGGGATGACGAAGGAACGCAGCTTGCGTTTGCCGCGCACACCCACCGTGCCCGGCGAGCCCACAGGCATGGTCGGCAGCAGGCTCAGGACACCATTTTTTTCCTCGATGGCAATCTGGCGGAAACGCACCGGTTTTGCCGGAAACTGGTTCATCTGGTCCATCAACCCGAAGTTGTTCGGCAAGATGTTGATGGCGGTGGACAGCGCCGTCATGGAGAAAGCCGGGTTGTCGAAGGGATTGTTCATGGGCATGGTCAGATTCCTTTGCGAACGAGGATGCCGAGCGCCTTGAGTTGGGCGCTGGCGGATTTTTTCTCGGCGACGGTGATGCCGGTGGGCCAGACCAGAGCGTGGTCAGCGACGATGGCGTGGCGGGCGACGATGAGTCCGTCATCCCGGTCGGCCAGGTTGGCGTCCACCGCCTGAATCAGGACGCCGGCAGAAGTCTGGGAGCCATCGGTGGCAGAGGGATCGACCGCCTTGACCTTCGAGGATGCGGTAACCACGCCTACGACCGCGCCCAGCGCCAGAACCTGGCCGGCGGCGACGGTGACCTGATCGCGGGAATACAGATTGGGTGCCTCATATTTGAGGAGGTCCCCCAGGTTGAGGCCTTCGGTCAATACAGGTTTGGTCGGCATGGGTCAGTCCTTTCCGGCACGGGCGCGTGCCTGGGCGATTAGGGGGTTGTCCTTGAGGGCTTCAGGCTTCGCAGCCATGGCTTCAGGGGTCAGGTGGGAGGTGATTTCGGGACCATCGGCGCGAAGCGCCAGCAACGTGCGGCGCACGTTGGCCACCGGTGTCTGAGCCGCGAGGTAGCTCGCGGTGCGCTCGGGCACGCCAGCCAGTTGGCAGAGTTCGGCCACCTCGACGGCATCGGCGTAGCCCATCGTCATTTGCTGCACGGCGGCGGGCGCATCGGGGATTTCGGTTTGAGGCTCAGGTTGTGTCATGGGTATTTCCTTCTCGGAGCAAGACGTGGGGAGAACAACAACCTCGGCCCGCGCGGCAGCCAAGCGCTGCACGGTTCGAGGGGTGAGGAAGTCGGCCATCTCGGCCAGGGTGTCGTCGAAGGTGGCCACGGCATCGGCCAGTCCAGCCGTCACGGCGGCGTCGCCAAAGTAGAGGCCCGCTTCGGTGGCGCGCAGGGCATCGGCGCTGAGGCGCCCATGGCTCGCCACCGTGTCGATGAAGAGGCCGTAGAGCCGGTCCACTTCGGCCTGCAACATGGCGCGTGCCTCGTCGGTGATGGCGGTGTGCGGCGAGAGATCGTTCTTGTGGGCGCCAGCTACGATCGGCGTGTACTGCAGCCCCGCCTTCGCATCCATGCCGGACTGGTCGATGTGCATCGCGATCACACCCACTGAGCCGATTCCGGCCGTGCGTGTGACCACCAGCCTTGAGGCCGCGCTGGCCAGGGCATAGGCCGCCGAGAAGGCGGACTCGTTGGCGATGGCCCAGACCGGCTTGATCTTGGCCGCCGCAACAATGCGGTCGGCCAGGTCGAATACGCCGCCGGCCTCGCCGCCCGGCGAATCCACGTCGAGCAGGATGCCAGCCACACTGGGATCGGCCAGTGCCGCAGCCAGCCCGACTTGAATCGCCTGGTAGCTCAGAAGCCCCGATTCCGCCTCCATCCCCAGGGTGCGGCGCACCAGGGAACCGTGGATGGGCAGGATGGCAATTCCCGGTGTGGGCGAGGCGACTGGCCGGGAGGAAGGTAGCGCCGCTTGCGGCAGCGTGCCGTCCAGACCGAACCGGGGAGCCATGACCGAGAGGATCACGTCCAGCTTGGGGCGATGGATCAGCAGCGGCACGCCGAACAGGCGTCCCGCCAGATGCGGATAAAGCATGGGGAAACCCTTTCAGATCAGGAGCGCCGAATCGGCTGCCTGGGGATCGGCTGTGGAATCGGCTGTGGAATCAGCAGGAGCGGGTTCTGCTGGTGTGTTCCTGGATGGCAGGCCTGTTCCAGGCTGGACTGCGGTAGGCTGGTCATGCCGGGGATCCGACTCGAACACCAGACCCAGGGCATCCGCCCGGGCGTTGTCCGCCGCGATCTCGCGATCGATGTCCTCGGCGTCGTAGCCGAAGGAGGAAATCGCCTCCGAGCGGGACAGCAGCCCGGCGCGGATAGCGGTGACCATGGCGTTGAATTCCTTCTGTGGGTCCACCCACTGCCAGCCCTGTGGGATCCATTTGCAGGCGAGATACTCGCGACGGCGCTTGGTATAGCCAGGCAACTTCAACGCCCCGGACAGCACCGCCTGCTCCATCCAAGCCGACCAGATCGGCCGGCACAACTGATGCACGATCACGCCATGCTGGATGGCCTCGCAACGGCGGCGAAACTCGAGGAGCCCGGCCCGGATCGAGGAGTAATTGACCTGGGTGAGGTCGCCGGTCAGCTGCTCGTAGGTCACGCCCATCGCGGCAGCCACCGCGCGGAACTGCATGCGTAGGAACTCGCTGTAGGACGCACCGACGTCGGCCGGCTGAGAGAATTTGACGTCCTCGCCCGGCTCCAGGATTTGCAGTGTGCCGGGTTCCAGGCCCGCCAGGGCAACGCCGTTCTGGTCAGAGTTGCCTTCCCCCATCAGGTTGTCCTCGGGGGAGAGACGGGTGATGAAGCCGGCGAACATGGCGGCGGTCTTCTTCCGCACCAGTTCGGCGTCGTCGTACTGGTCGAGCTCGTTCAGTTTCACCAGGGCGCGGGAGAGCCAGGGCTCACCCCGGATCTGGCCGGGCCGCAGCGGGCGGAACAGGTGAATGATCTCGACGGCATCCACCCGCACGGTGTCGATGCCGCCCTGACTGGACATCGGGGCCAAAGCCCCGTCCTCGGGATGGCTGCGATACAAGTGATAAGCGACACGGCGGCCCAGCTTGTCGAACTCGATGCCGGCGCGCACGACATTGCCCGAGGGCAGATCACTATTCATCGACACCGGCAGGTGCTCCGGTTCCAGCAATTGGATCTGCAGCGGCACCGCCAGCCCATCCTCTTCGCGACGGGGGCGTAGCCGTACCAGACATTCGCCGCCTTCGAGCATGGCGCGGCAGGCCATCCCCTGCAGGCCGTAGAAATCGGTCAGGCTGGCGGCATCGGCTTCCTCACACCAAGCCCGCCAGAGCGACTGGATGTGCTCGCGCTGCGCGGGATCCACCAGCATCGACTGGGGCTTGATGCCGGTGCCGATTGCATTGGCCACGAAACCTTCCAGGGCGGCATTGGCCCAGGCATTGCGGCGCACCAGGTCGCGGCTCTTGGTGCGCAACTCGGATTGTGTGGCCAGCATGGCCGCCACCGCGCCCGGATTGCCCGGCATCCAAGCCCAGGCGCGGCGTCCGCTGCCGGCCGCCTCATGGATTGGGGATCGCCCGAATAACGCGCCGATCTTGCCGAACCAACCTGCTGACGTTTTGGTGTTTCTCCTGGCCATCAGAACCCCTTGCTGGTGGTGACCCGGATCTGCCGGGGCGCTTGTGGCCATAGGCCGGTGTCCACCGCTTGACGGTGCAGATCGGCCTGCACCTCGCGGATTGCGGCCTTCAGTTCATCCACCGTGCGGTATTCCACGGTCTTGTCGGCGAAGGTGACGCGCTTTTCTCCCTTGGCCAGGGCAGCCTGCAGGGCGTCGAGTTGTTCTTGCGTGTAGGCCATCAGCGGTAGACCACGACGTTGATCTCACTGGAATCAGACAGCGTGCCGGAGGGCGTGGCGCAGACGAGCTCCACGTCGTCGGTCGTCTTGTCATCGCAGTTCACCCGGGCGGCGGCCAATTTGAGGGTCTTGTCGCTGTTGCGGGCGAAGGCCAGCCAGCAGTAGTGCTCGTCAGGCATGGGGGCGGCGAAGACCACCCGGTACTTGCCAGGGGCCAGTCGCATCACCTTCTTCACGTTGTGTCCGGCGTGGACCACAACTTCCCCCTGTACCCACCCAAAGCACACCCAGGCGCGGGCGAGGCCCGGATGCTCTGGGGTAACTCGGGCCTTCAGTTCCTGGCCGATGCGCGTGGCGAGTGCCGCGATGTGCTGCGCCAGCGTCAACATCACAGGCGCACCGTGGCGGTAAGCAGCCGACGCTCGGCGGCCAGGCGCTTGATGCGGGTGCGATCAGCCAGGTACTCGATCTGGTAGTCGGTGGAAGCGGGCACCAGGATGCGCTCCGTGGCTGGCGCATAGAACTGCACCTCGGCCATTGCCAAAGCACCCTCATAGTCCGGTCGGGCGGTGGCCGTAA
>JAUXXW010000143.1 GCA_030684775.1 Pseudomonadota bacterium | reverse complement strand
GTTGCTATCGCGGGCAAGCCCGCTCCTACGGGAAGCTCTGCGTTCCGCGAAAAAAGCCGAGAGCATGGCGCCGCATTCATCAGCCAGGACGCCGGAGGTGACCTCGCAGTGGTGATTCAGGCGCGCTACTTGTCCTAAGCGTTGTCCAGGGAGTTCGCCGAACAGGTCGAGCACGCTGCCCTGGGCGCCGGTCTTCGGGTCGCGCGCACCATAAACCAGGCGGCTGACCCGCGCATGCATGATGGCGCCGGAGCACATCACGCAGGGTTCCAGGGTGACGTAGAGGGTGCTGCCGGGGAGGCGGTAATTGGCGAGATACCGGCCGGCATCGCGCAGGGCCATGACTTCGGCATGGGCGCTGGGGTCACGCGCGGAAATCGGCTGGTTGTAGCCGCGCCCGACGATTTCGCTGTTCACCACCAGCACCGCGCCGACCGGTACTTCTCCGGCGTCCCGGGCGAGGCGCGCCTGCTCCAGAGCGGCGCGCATGAAGGAGGTGTCTTCGTCCAGGGGCATCGGCGGGGGCGTTGTTGGAGTCGGTTATCGGCAAGGTTCAATCGAGTCGGCCATGAGCAGCCATCAGGGGCGGGGCGGGAATGGCCCGCCAACCTAGTTCCACCACCTGGGCCTGTCAATGACATTGAGATGCCCGGTGGTGGTGATTCAACGTCTTTGCCTGGTCGAGCCGCCGCTTGCGCCTGCGGGCGGGTACTTGTTTCAAGCTAAAATCCACGCTTTCCCGCATCAGAGCCCGGCCCCATGTCCCGCGTCCTGTTCCTCAAGGGCGGTTCCGCCCTCTCCGAATTCCGTACAACCAAGTTGCTGGACGCCATCGGCCCACTCGGTGTTGCCGAGGCGCGGGCGGAACAGCGCTATTTCGTCGAACTCGACGCTGAACTGAGTCCGGACGATCTCGATTTCCTCGGCGAGTTGCTGCACGCCGACCCGCGCGAGGCCGAGGGCGACTGCATTCTGGTTACGCCCCGTCTGGGTACGGTGTCTCCCTGGTCATCGAAGGCGACCGACATTGCCGCGAATTGCGGTTTGAGCGCCATCGCCCGGATCGAACATGGCGTCGCCTGGCGCCTGCTGAACAAGAAGGGCCGGCCGGTAAAGGTCGAGGTGGCCCAGGCTGCGCTGCCCTATTTGCACGACCGCATGACGGAAAGCGTGCTGTTCGATGAACGTGACGCGGAAAAGCTGTTCCACCACGTCGCCCCGCAACCGCTGGCCACCGTGAATGTCCTCAGAGGCGGGAAAAAGGCGCTGGAAAAAGCCAACCTGGACCTGGGCCTGGCTCTGTCGCCGGACGAGATCGACTATCTGGTCAGCAACTTCAAGCGGGTGAAGCGCAATCCCACCGACGTGGAATTGATGATGTTCGCGCAGGCCAACTCCGAGCATTGCCGGCACAAGATTTTCAACGCGGAATGGGTGATCGACGGCGAGAAGCAGACGGAATCGCTGTTCGCCATGATCCGCCACACCCACAACATGCGCCCCGAAGGCACCCTGTCGGCCTATGGTGACAACGCCTCGGTGATCGCGGGTGCGACCATCGGCCGTTTCTACCCGGACCAGAAGCACGTCTACCGCTTCCACCTCGAACCCACCCATATCCTGATGAAGGTGGAAACCCACAACCATCCCACCGCCATCGCCCCGTTCGCCGGCGCGGCTACCGGCTCCGGCGGCGAGATTCGCGACGAGGGCGCGGTGGGGCAGGGTTCCAAGCCGAAGGCCGGGCTGTGCGGTTTCACCGTGTCCAACCTGAATATTCCCGGCTTCAAGCAGCCCTGGGAACATCCGTATGGCCGCCCTGGCCGCATCGTTTCGCCGTTGCAGATCATGATCGATGGCCCGATCGGCGCCGCCGCCTTCAACAACGAATTCGGCCGTCCCAACCTTACCGGCTACTTCCGCACCTTTGAACTGAAAACCCCGGACGGCCGCATGCGCGGCTATCACAAGCCGATCATGCTGGCCGGTGGCCTCGGCAACATCCAGGAACGCCACATCAACAAGCTGATGTTCCAGGCCGGTACCCTGCTGATCCAGTTGGGCGGGCCGGGTCTGCTGATTGGCCTGGGCGGCGGCGCCGCCTCCAGCATGGGCGCCGGCAGCAACGCCGAAGCCCTGGACTTCGATTCCGTGCAGCGTGGCAACCCGGAAATCCAGCGCCGCGCGCAGGAAGTCATCGACCGCTGCTGGCAGATGGGCGCAGCCAACCCGATCCTCTCCGTGCATGACGTGGGTGCCGGCGGCATCTCCAATGCCATGCCGGAACTGGCCTATGGGACAAACCCGGGCGCCGGCCTCGGCGCGACATTCGAACTGCGCGACGTGCCCAATCTGGAGCCGGGCATGAGCCCGCGCGAAATCTGGTGCAACGAGGCGCAGGAACGCTATGTGCTGGCCATCGCCCCGGACAGCCTGCCGCTGTTCAAGCAGTTGTGTGAACGCGAACGCTGCCCCTACGCGGTCGTCGGAACCGCCACCGATGATGGCCAACTCACTGTGACCGACCGCCATTTCGGCAACAACGCGGTCGATATGGAAATGGACGTCCTGCTCGGCAAACCGCCGCGCATGACCCGCGATGTCGTGCACCAAACTCCCACGCTCAAGCCTTTCACAGCCGGTGGCATCAATCTGGACGAAGCGGCCTACCGCGTGCTGCGCCACCCGACCGTGGCCGGCAAGTCCTTCCTCATCACCATCGGCGACCGCACCGTGGGCGGCTATACCGCGCGCGACCAGTTCGTCGGCCCCTGGCAGATGCCGGTGGCGGACGTGGCGGTGACCACGATGGGCTATGAAACTCATCTCGGCGAGGCGATGGCGATGGGCGAACGCAGCCCCATCGCCCTGATCGACCCCGCCGCCTCCGGCCGCATGGCGGTGGGCGAAGCCATCACCAACCTGGCGGCGGCGGCGGTGAACGATATTTCGGACATCCGTTTATCCGCCAACTGGATGGCCGCCGCCGGCCAGCCCGGCGAGGATGCCGCCCTGTTCGACACCGTGCGCGCCGTGGGCAAGGAACTGTGCCCGGAACTCGGCATCAGCATTCCCGTGGGCAAGGATTCCATGTCGATGGCATCGCGCTGGCAGGACGGTGAGGGCACAGAAACCCAGGCCAAAGCCGTGGTGTCGCCGCTCTCCCTCATCATCACCGCCTTCGCCCCCAGCCCGGACGCGCGCCGCACCCTCACGCCACAACTCAGAACCGACCAGGGCGAAACCGATTTGATCCTGCTCGACCTGGGACACGGCCAGAACCGCCTGGGCGGCTCCATCCTCGGCCAGGTCTACGGCGAACTGGGCGACACCTGCCCGGACCTCGAAGACCCGGCGCGCCTGAAAGCCTTCTTCGCCCTGATCCAGAGACTCAACGGCGAGGGCAAACTGCTCGCCTACCATGACCGTGGCGATGGCGGCCTGTTCACCACGATCTGCGAAATGGCCTTCGCCGGCCGCTGTGGCGTCGACCTCGATGTGGATGAATTGAGATACCACCGCATCCACGACGACATCATGAATGACGTGGAAGGTGCTCCCGACCCGCACGCGCCCTACACCAGCCGTCTGTTCGGCATCCTGTTCAATGAAGAACTGGGCGCGGTGATCCAGGTGCGTCGTTCCGACACCAAAGCGATCATGGAAGCCTGCCTGGAAGCCGGTATACGCGACGAGTTCTACATCGTCGGCGGGATCAATCAGCAGGACAGCATCCGCATCCTGCGTGAAGGCGTTGCGGTGTTCGATGAAGCCCGCGCCGACCTGCTCAAGGCCTGGGCGGAAACCAGCTATCGCATGCAGGCACTGCGCGACAACCCGGATTGCGCGGAACAGGAATTCAAGGGATTGGCGAAGAAGAACAATCCCGGCCTGCACGTCGAGTTGACGTTTGATTTGAATGAAGACGTTGCCGCGCCCTGGGTGAAGAAAAATCGCGCCCAGCCCAAGATCGCCATCCTGCGCGAGCAGGGCGTCAACGGCGAGGTGGAAATGGCCGCCGCCTTCGCCCGCGCCGGCTTCGCCCCGGTGGACGTGCACATGAGCGACATCCTTGCCGGTCGGGTGAAACTCAAGAACTTCAAGGGGTTGGCGGCTTGCGGCGGCTTTTCTTACGGCGATGTGCTCGGCGCCGGTGGCGGCTGGGCCGCGTCGATCCTGCACAACGCCCGCGCCCGCGACGAATTCCAGGCCTACTTCGAACGTGAAGACAGCTTCGCCCTGGGCGTGTGCAACGGCTGCCAGATGATGAGTCGCCTGAAAGACATCATCCCCGGCGCCGAGCACTGGCCGCGCTTCGAACGCAACGTCTCGGAACAGTTCGAAGCCCGCTTCGTCATGGTCGAAGTCCCGAAGACCCCCTCCATCCTGTTCGACGGCATGGCCGGCTCCCGCATGCCCATCGTCGTTGCCCACGGCGAGGGCAGGGCGGTGTTCGACAGCAAGTCACAGCGCAAGGACGCAGAAATCTGCCTGCGCTATGTCGACAATCGCGGCCGCAAGACAGAAACCTACCCGCAGAACCCCAACGGCTCCCCCAAAGGCATCACCGGCCTCACCACCCCCGACGGCCGCTTCACCATCATGATGCCGCACCCGGAACGCGTCTTCCGCGCCGTGCAACATTCCTGGAAACCCGACGACTGGCAGGAAGACGGCCCGTGGCTGCGGTTGTTCAGGAATGCCAGGAAGTGGGTGGGGTAGCGCGCCGTTACCACGCTATAGTGCCTCGGTGTAGTATGACCACATGGTCACATTTAGGATGCAATCATGCGTACTGTCCAGGTCGTCGAAGCCAAAGCCAAATTCTCCGCCCTTCTTGCTGCCGCCGAGGCGGGGGAGGAAATCGCCATTACCCGCCATGGTCGCGTGGTGGCGCGCATGGTGCCGGATGCGCCGCGCATGGCCGCAGACGTCTTTCGGCCCTTCTGGGAAGCATCGGATATGGACCTGGAAGCACCGCCGGACCTGCCGCCGGAGCTCACGCCGGGGCTGGATTGACATGCGTTACCTGTTGGACACCAACATTCTCATCGCGGCTCTGAAGGGGGCGGCGGGGGTACGCGAGAAACTGGAAACCACGCCCCTGTCGGAACTCATTCTTTCTCCCGTGGTGTTGGGCGAGTTGGAACTCGGCGTGGAGAAAAGCCAGCATCGGGAAAAAAATGCCGCCCGCCTTGCCCGCATCGTCGACAGTCTTCCTCTTACTCCCCTGGATGCCGAAACCAGCCGCCATTACGGCGCCATCAGGGCGGAACTGGAACACCGGGGAAAGCCCATCGGTGCCAACGACTACTGGATTGCAGCCCAGGCACGTGCGCTGGACGCTGTCGTTGTCACAGACAACATGGGCGAGTTCAAACGGGTTTCGGGGCTGGTGGTGGAGAACTGGTTAGGCGATTGCGATGGTTGCAGGGGGCGTTGACGCAGGCATTTCGTTGCTGCCGAAATTGTGCAGCGAGCAGCGCGCCTACGTATCCTCTCGCCGCCCCGGTTTCGCCAACCTCATGGCATTGAGCACCACCAGCAGTGACGACAGCGACATGCCGATGCCGGCCAGCCAGGGGGTGACGTAGCCGAGGGCGGCGGCGGGGATGGCGAGGGCGTTGTAGATCGCCGACCAGGCGAGGTTCTGACGGATGATGGTCTGAGTCTTGCGCGCCAGTTGGACACCATCGGCGAGGCGGCCGATTTCCGAGGAGAGCAGGACCATGTCGGCGGCGGCCTGGGCGGCTTCGGCGCCCTGGTCGACGGCGATCGAGACTTGCGCCTGTGCCAGCACCGGGGCGTCGTTGACGCCGTCGCCGGTCATGGCGACGATTCTGCCTTCCTGTTGCAAGGCTTTCACGGCATCCAGCTTGTCCCGCGGCAGCATGCCGCCACGGGCGTCGGCTATGCCGAGTTCTCGCGCCAGGGCGGCGACGTTTTCCGGACGGTCTCCCGAGTAGAGGTGCAGACGCACGCCCAGGGCTGTCAGGTCCGCGATCAGTTGCTTGGCCTGCGGGCGAAGCGCGTCGCCGAGGGCGAACCAGGCCAGGACGCCTTCGCTACCGCCGTTGCCATCCGCCAGGCCGATCAGGGTGGCGCCGGCCGGCAGTTGCTCGACGGGTGGGGTGGCGCCGACAAAGTCGGGCGCACCCAGGCGATAGACCCTGCCATTGATCGTGCCTTCGACCCCCCGGCCGGGGTGGTAATGCAGGGCTTCCGCGTCGAGCGTGGCTTCGCCGGCCGCTTCGCGCAGGGCCGCCGCAACCGGGTGGGTGGCGCCTTGTTCCAGGGCGCGGGCGAATGCCAGGGCCTGCTCGCGGCTGCCGCGCACGACGGCCATATCCAGCAGGCTGAATTCGCCGGTGGTGAGGGTGCCGGTCTTGTCGAACACGAAGTCGGTGGCGTGGGCCAGGGTTTCCAGGGCATGGCCGCGCGTGGACAACAGGCCGACCCGGGTCAGCCGGCCGAGGGCGGCGGTGAGGGCGGCGGGGGTGGCCAGCGCGAGCGCGCAGGGGCAGGAGACGACCAGCACCGAGACGGTGATCCAGAAGGCGCGCGAGGCGTCCACGAAATACCAGATGCCGGCCACGGCGGCGGCAACGATAAGCAGGGCGAGCACGAACACGCTGGCGACGCGGTCGGCGATCATGGCCAGACGCGGTTTTTCCGCGAGCGCCCGGTCGAGCAGGCGGACGATGCCCGAGAGCACGGTGTCGGCGCCCACCTTTTCCACTTTCACTACCAGGGGGCTGTCGAGGTTGAGGGTGCCGCCGATGATGGGGCTGCCGGCATGTTTGGCGACCGGATGCGATTCGCCGGTGAGCAGAGATTCGTCGACACTGGCATGGCCTTCGGCCACCGCGCCATCGGCCGGGAAACTCGCTCCCGGCCCGACCAGCACGAAGTCGCCCGGCACCAGTCTGGCGGCTGCGATGTTCTCTTCCTCGCGCGTGGCGGGGAAGCCGGGCAATTTGACGGCGGCGGCGGGAATCAGCTTGACCAGGCTTTCCGCCGCTTCCGCCGAGCGTTTGCGCGCGTTCATCTCCAGGAAGCGGCCGGTGAGCAGGAAAAACACGAACATGACCACCGAGTCGAAATAGACATGTTCCGCGCCGATGATCGTGCCGTAGACGCTGGCGGCGAAGGCGGCGCCCACACCCAGGGCCACCGGCACGTCCATGCCGGCGCGCTTGAGTTTCAGGTCGCGCCAGGCGCCCTGGAAGAAGGGCCAGGCCGAGTAGAACACCACCGGCGTGGTGAGGATGAGGCTGGCCATGCGCATCAGGGCCTCGATGTCCGTGGCCATGCTGTCTTCGTGCGCCAGGTAGACCGGCACGGCGTACATCATCACCTGCATCATCCCGAGGCCGGCGATGGCCAGGCGGCGGATGGCGGTGTTACGTTCCTTGCGGAACAGATCTTCCTGGCGGCTGCTGTCGAACGGGTAGGCCAGGTAGCCGATGTGCTGGATGCTGGCGAGGATGTCGGACAGGTGGATGCGGCTGTCATCCCAACGTATCCGCGCGCGCCGCGTGGAGAAATTGATGTCGGCCGTGAGCACGCCGGGCAGGCTGTGCAGATGCCGCTCGTTGAGCCAGACGCAGGCGCCGCAGACGATGCCTTCCAGGATCAGATTGGCTTCGCGCAGGTCGCCTTCGCTCTTCACGAAGCTTTGCTGGACTTCCGGGAGATCGTAGAGCTTGAGGTTCTTGAGTTCTTCCAGCGCCGCTTCCGGGGTTTTCGGCAGGTCGGTGCGCAGGCGGTAATAGTCGGCATTGCCGGAGCCGATGATGGTCTGTGCCACCGCCTGGCAACCGGGGCAGCAGGTAGGCTCGACACGCTCCTGGTAATGGATCGGATAGTGGGCGCCGGAAGGTATCGGTTCGCCGCAATGAAAACAGGGATCAGGGGTGTCGGTCATGGCGCGGCATTCTATTACAGGCCGCCGTTGTTGCTTGATTGCGGAACTCAGCTACCCTCGCCCAACTCGGCGAGGATCTGATCGAACAGTTCCCAGGCCAGTCGGGCATCCGTCTCGCTGACTTTCTGGATGGCGTTGCCCAGGCTGATCATGACGTAGTCCCCGACCAGGGGCGGATCATCCCGCAATAGGCAGAGGGAGACATCGCGCAGCACGCCCTTCGCTTCGCAGCACGCGGTGAAACCGTCTATGGACTGGATCTGCATGGGGATGGCTAGGCACATGGGGGGCGAGTGTATCGGCTCGGAACGCAATCCGGATAGCGTGGCGTTCCCGTGATGGAGAATGCTTCAGGGCTTTAATTCATTCCAGGTTTATCTGTAGAATGCGCCGTTTGTTGGGCCGGCAAGCTGTTTACTCGACCTGAATATCCGAAATCGGGTGCGCAGCCGGCGAAAATTTCATCCCTCAGGCAGGACAGACGTTATGAGCGACAAGAGCGTTGACACCTCCAAGCGCCGCTTTCTGGTGACCATGGCTTCGGCGGCGGGTGGCGCGGCTACATTGGCCGTTACGGCTCCGTTGATCATGAGCATGATGCCGAGCGCGCGCGCGAAAGCCGCCGGCGCGCCGGTGGAAGTGGATATCAGCAAGATCGAACCCGGCATGCTCCTGGCCGTGGAATGGCGTGGCAAGCCGGTTTGGGTGGTCAATCGCACCAAGGAAATGCTTGAGCTGATGGCCAAACATGACGGCAAGTTGACCGACTCCGCCTCGGAAAACGCCGCGCAGCAGCCGGATTACTGCAAGAACCCGCACCGCTCCATCAAGCCTGAGTACCTGATTGTCGTCGGCATCTGCACTCACCTGGGCTGCTCGCCGACCTTCCGCAAGGAAGTGGGTCCCGCCGACCTGGGAACCGATTGGCCGGGCGGCTGGTTCTGCCCCTGCCACGGTTCACGTTTCGATCTGGCCGCGCGCGTGTTCAACGGCTCGCCCGCGCCGACCAATATGGTCATCCCGCCGCACCAATACCTGTCCGACAGCAAAGTGCTGATCGGTGTGGACCAGGGCGTGGCCGCCTGATTGCAAAGAGGGACTTGAACAATGGAAAAACTGCTTAACTGGGTGGACGAGCGTTTCCCGCTCACCGCCAGCTACAAGGCGCACCTGTCCGAGTACTACGCGCCGAAGAACTTCAATTTCTGGTACTTCTTCGGCTCGCTGGCGATGCTGGTACTGGTGATTCAGATCGTCACCGGCATTTTTCTGACCATGCATTACAAGCCGGATGCGCAAATGGCCTTTGCCTCCGTCGAATACATCATGCGCGACGTGGATTTCGGCTGGCTGATTCGCTACATCCACTCCACCGGCGCCTCCATGTTCTTCGTGGTCGTGTACCTGCATATGTTCCGCGGCCTGATTTACGGTTCCTACCGCCGGCCGCGCGAACTGATCTGGGTGTTCGGCGTGACCATCTATCTGGTGCTGATGGGCGAGGCCTTCATGGGCTACCTGTTGCCCTGGGGACAGATGTCCTACTGGGGCGCCCAGGTGATCGTGAACCTGTTCGCCACCGTGCCTTTCATCGGTGAAGACTTGTCGGTGTTGATTCGCGGCGACTACGTGATCGGTGATGCCACCCTGAACCGCTTCTTCGCCTTCCATGTGATCGCTCTGCCGCTAGTGTTGCTGGGTCTGGTGGTCGCGCATCTGGTGGCGCTGCACGAAGTCGGTTCCAACAATCCCGACGGCGTCGAGATCAAGAAGTTGAAGGGCGAAGATGGCCACCCGCTGGACGGTATCCCCTTCCATCCGTATTACACGGTGAAGGACATCCTGGGCGTGGTGGTTTTCCTGATCGTGTTTGCCGCCATCGTGTTCTTCGCGCCGGAAATGGGCGGCTACTTCCTGGAAGCCAATAACTTCATTCCGGCTGATTCGCTGAAGACCCCGGAGCACATCGCCCCGGTCTGGTACTTCACCCCCTACTACGCGATCCTGCGCGCGATTCCGCCGATCCTGGGCTCACAGTTTCCCGGTGTGGCGGCGATGGGTGTGTCCGTGTTGATCTTCTTCGCGCTGCCCTGGCTGGACAAGTCTCCGGTCAAGTCGATTCGCTATCGCGGCCCGAAATTCAAGATCGCTCTGACCCTGTTCGTCATCGCCTTCGTCGGCCTCGGCGTCCTCGGTATCCTGCCCTCCACGCCGCTGTATACCGTGCTCGCGCAGATATTGTCGGTGGTGTATTTCGCGTTCTTCCTGCTCATGCCCTGGTACACCAAGAATGATTCGACCAAGCCTGTTCCGGAAAGGGTGACCCAATGAAAAAGCTGCTTTTCATGCTCCTGGCCCTGCCGACGGCCGCGTTTGCCTCCGGTGCCGGCGTCCAGTTGGATCATGCCCCGGTCAACTTGAACGATCAGGAATCGCTTCAGCGCGGCGCGCGCGTGTTCGTGAACTACTGCCTCAACTGCCATAGCGCCGGTTACATGCGTTACAACCGCATGCAGGACATCGGCCTGTCCGAGGCGCAGATCAAGGACAACCTGCTCTACGCCGCCGACAAGCCCGGTGAACTCATGCATGTGGCCATGCGGACCGCCGATGCCAAGGCCTGGTTCGGCGCGCCGCCGCCCGACCTGTCCGTCATCACCCGCTCACGTGGCGCCGATTGGGTCTACACCTATCTGCGTGGTTTCTACCGTGACGACACCCGTCCTCTTGGCTGGAACAATACGGTATTCGACAAGGTCGGCATGCCGCATGTCCTGCATGAATTGCAAGGCCAGTTGGCGCCGGTCTATCACACCGTGCAAGGCGAGGATGGCAAGCCGCACCAAGCCATCGAACATTTCGAACTAATCAAACCCGGCAAGCTGACGCTGGCCGAGTACGACGCGTTGGTGGGCGATCTGGTCAATTATCTGGACTGGATGGGTGAGCCCGCCAAGGGTGCGCGCATGACTACCGGCATCTTCGTGTTGCTGTTCCTGGGCGTGTTTTTCATCATCGCCTTCTACCTGAAGAAAGACTACTGGAAAGGCCTGCATTAAGCGGGGAGTGATCGTTCATGATGATTCTTTATTCGGGTACCGCGTGCCCGTTCAGCCATCGATGCCGTATCGTTTTGTACGAGAAAGGCATGGATTTTGAAATTCGCGATGTGGACTTGCATGACAAGCCCGAAGAAATCGCCGTCATGAACCCCTACAGCAGAGTCCCCATTCTGGTGGAACGTGATCTGACGCTGTATGAGTCCAACATCATCAACGAGTACATCGACGAGCGTTTTCCGCATCCGCAACTGATGCCGGCCGACCCGGTGATGCGCGCTCGCGCTCGGCTGTTCCTGTACAACTTCGAGCACGATCTGTTTTCGCATATCAGCGATCTCGAACACGGAACCACCAAGGCGGCCGAGAAGGCGCGTGGCATCGTGCGTGACAACCTCACCCAGATCGCGCCCATCTTCGCCAAGCAGAAACACATCCTGGGCGAGGACTACTCCATGCTGGATGTGGCGATCGCCCCCTTGTTGTGGCGTCTGGAGCACTACGGTATCCAGTTGCCCAAGCAGGGCCTGCCCATCCTGAAATACGCGGAACGCCTGTTCTCCCGCCCAGCCTTCATCGAAGCGCTGACGCCGGTGGAAAAGGCCATGCGCAAGTAGTTCCAGCAGCGTGGCAGCCACGAATGCCCCTCCGCCGGGCTCACCTCCGCTATCGCAACAGCCCTATTTCCTGCGCGCCCTCTACGAGTGGTGCGTGGATAGCGGGCTGACGCCCTACCTGACGGTGCGCGTGGATCACCGCACGCGAGTGCCGCAGGGTTTCGTCAAGGATGGTCAGATCGTCCTCAACCTGGGCCCCAGTGCGGTGCGCAACCTGAACATGGACAGCGAGTGGGTTACTTTCTCGGCGCGTTTCGGTGGCACATCACACGCAATCGAAGTGCCGGTGGCCAATGTATTGGCCATTTATTCACGCGAAACCGGAGAGGGCATGGCCTTTGCCGCGGAAGAAGACGTGGATGCCCCCGAGAAACTGGCCGTGGTCGATGCCGCGCCGGAAAATGCGGCTTCCGACTCCAGTGAGCCACCGAAGCCGCCACGTGGGCGCCCGCAACTACGCGTGGTCAAGTAGGTTTGACTTCCAGGGGCCAAGGCCCCGATCGCCATGATTTCACCATTGCCGGCATAGCTCAGTTGGTAGAGCAACCGCCTTGTAAGCGGTAGGTCCCCAGTTCGAATCCGGGTGCCGGCACCAATTCAACCTCCGAAGTACTCGGAAAACCTTCACAAAACCCGCCTAAGCGCGGGTTTTTTTATGTCACCTTCAAGGTGTCGATCAACGCTTTTTCCAGCGCCAGACGTTTCCCCGTTTTTTCCAGGGCTTCGCCTTCCAGGACGAACACGTCTTCGGCGCGCTGGCCGAGGGTGCTGATCCGTGCCGTGATGACGCTGGCGCGATGCTCGGTGAGGACGCGGGCAACCTGGGCGAGCAGGCCGGGGCGATCACCGGCGGTGAAGGTGAGGAGGTAGTCGCGGCGATTGTCACCGGGGGTGAGGCTGACTTCCGGTTCCAGCGGGAAGGCCTTGAGGCGGCGCGCGAGACGCCCCTTGAGCGGCGGCCCCAGAGGCTGGCGCGCCGCCAGATCGGCGCTCAGTTCGTGCTCGATGTAATTCAGGAAATCGCGATAGGGAACCTGCGGATGTTCCGGATCGAGCGCGTAGAAAGTATCGAGGGCTTGTCCATCGCTGGTGGTGTGGATGCTGGAGGCGAGGATGCTGTAGCCCAGGCGCGCGAAAAAGGCGCAGATGCGCGCGAACAGGGCCTCTTCATCGGGCGCGTAGACCATGACTTCGACGCCTTCACCCACCGGCGCCAGGCGGGCGCTCACGATCAGGTTGTGGCGGTCCAGCAGGGGGAGCAGGCGGCGGGTCTGCCAGGCAATATCGCGTGCGTCCTGGCGCAGGAAATAGACATCGTCCAGGCGCTTCCAGAACGCCGCTTCGGCCTCGTTCGGGTAGCCGTAGAGCCGCAGTTGCGCGCGCGCCAGCTCTTTCTTCTCCTCGATGCTGTCGATTTGCGGCGCGCCCCCTTCGAGCACGCGGCGGGCGGCCAGATACAGCTCGCGGGTGAGCTTGTCCTTCCAGGCATTCCAGACTTTGGGGCTGGTGCCGCGAATATCGGAGATCGTCAGTAGATACAGCGCGGTGAGACGTTTGACATCGCCGCAGCGCGCCGCGAAGGCGAGGATCACCTCGGGGTCGGAGAGATCCTGCTTTTGCGCGGTCTGCGACAACATGAGATGTTCCGCCACCAGCCAGGCGACATGATCGGCTTCTTCCGGCGACAGGCCGTGGCCGAGGCAGAAACGGCGAGCGTCGATGGCGCCGAGGCCGGAGTGATCGCCACCGCGTCCCTTGGCGATGTCGTGGAACAGAGCGGCCAGATAGAGCAGATCGGGGCGCCGGCAGGCGCTCATCAGGCGGTGGGCGAGGGGAAATTCGTGGGCGAACTCGTTGAGCGCGAGGCGGCGCAGGTTGCGCAGCACCATCAGGGTGTGTTCGTCCACCGGGTAGATGTGGAACTGGTCGTGCTGCATCTGCCCGGTAATGCGCCCGAACAGGGGAATGTAGCGGCCGAGGATGCCGAGCCGGTGCATCAACCGGAGCGCCGTGCTGACCCCGTGTGGTTCGCGCAGCAGTTCGAGGAAACGCGCATGGTTGCCGGGATCGTGGCGGAAATCGGCGTTGATGAGCCGGCCGGCGCGCGACAGCGCGCGCAACAGGCGCGGCGTGCAACCGACCAGGGTGTGCTCGCGCGACAGCACCAGAAAGGCTTCCAGCAGGCTGTCCGGGTTGCGCGCGAACTGGTCTTCCTCGGCATCGAGCAGGTTGCCCACCGCGCGAAAGCCGGTCTGCCCCGGCAGATCACGCGGGGCGGGCGGCGCTTGCAGGCGGTCGCGCAGTTCACCCATCACCAGGTTGTTGATCAGGCTGACTCTGCGGGAGGCGCGGTAATAGCGCTGCATCATGCGTTCCGAGGCGCGGCGCGATTCGTCATTGGCGATGCCCATGGCGGCGGCGATACGTTCCTGGAACTCGTAGAGCATCCGGTCCTCACGCCGGTTGATGGCGAGGTGCAGGCGGATACGCAGATTCGCGAGCAGGGCGTGGTCGGCGCGGAGCGCGCGCGCCTCCGCTTCGCACAGGAGGCCGGCGCCCACCAGGTCTTTGATGCTATGGCCTTGCCCCTGGGCCAGCCCCGCCGCGCGACAGACCCAGAACAGGGTCTGGATGTCGCGCAGCCCACCGGGGCTTTCCTTGAGATTGGGTTCCAACAACAAGGCCACGTCGGCATGGCGGCCATGGCGGGCCTTCTGTTCCAGCGCCTTGGCCTGGTAGAAGGCGACCGGGTTCATCTGTGCTTCCAAACCCTGGCGCATGCGCTGGAACAGGGCTGGGTCGCCGGCGAGGTGGCGCGCTTCCAGCAGATTGGTCTGGATGGTGATGTCGCCCGCCGATTCGCTCAGGCATTCGGAAAGCCGCCGCACACTGTGGCCGATGGGCAGGCCGACGTCCCAGAACAGGCCGATCAAAGGTTCGAAGCGGGCGTGTTCCGCATCCGGCAGCGCGTCGTCGAACAGGATCAGGACATCAACGTCGGATTGCGGATACATCTCGCCGCGGCCATAGCCCCCCACAGCCACCAGCGCGGCGTGTTCCGGCAGGTCATGCGCCTGCCAGATATCGCGCAGTACCTGGTCGGTCAGGTGGGTGAGTTCGCGGAGCAGGACGTGCGCGCGTGGTCGCGCCAGGTACACCTCGAATACCGCAGCACGGCCATCCTTGAGGGTGGTGCGCCAAGTGGTCGCGTTGGGAGTGGGCATGGAATCAGCCGCCTAAGGGGTGTTCATCCGGCAATGAACGCCGGAGGCGGCGGGCATTCGGCGGAAAGCGTCAGCACTTCGTAACCAGTTTCCGTCACCAGAATGGTGTGTTCCCACTGCGTCGAGAGCGAGTGGTCCTTGGTCACCACGGTCCAGCCATCGCCCAGGACGCGGATGTCGCGGCGGCCGGCGTTGATCATGGGCTCGATGGTGAAGGTCATGCCCGGTTCCAGAATCGGCCCTTCGCTGGCCTTGCCGTAATGCAGCACCTGTGGCTCTTCGTGAAAACCCCGGCCGATGCCGTGGCCGCAGAATTCGCGCACCACCGAGTAGCCGTTGGCTTCCGCGTGCTTCTGGATGGCGGCGCCGACGACGCCGAGATGGATGCCGGGACGCACGGCGGCGATGCCCTTCCACATGCATTCATAGGTGATTTCGGTCAGCCGCCGCGCCATGATGCCGGGCTCGCCGACGTAGAACATGCGCGAGCTGTCGCCATGCCAACCGTCCTTGATGACGGTGATGTCCAGGTTCACTACATCGCCGTTCTTCAGCTTCTTGTTCGGGCTGGGCACACCGTGGCAGACCTGATGGTTGATCGAGGAGCAGATCGACTTGGGGTAGGGCTTGTGGCCGGGCGGCGCGTAGTTGAGCGGCGCCGGGATGCTGTTCTGTACGTCGACCATCAGATCGTGGCAAAGCTTGTCCAGTTCATCGGTGGTGACGCCAGGGACGACGAAAGGTTTGATGTAGTCGAGCACCTCCGCGGTCAATCGCCCCGCGACGCGCATTTTTTCGATTTCTTCCGGGGTCTTGATGGTGATGGACATGGCTGGCGCCAGACAAAAAAGGGAGGGCAGAATAGGAGCCGAGCCGGGGAAAGTAAAGGCTTGCGCGCCTACGCCCAGGCGGACTCTGCCGAGGCGTCCAGCGTTTCCTTGATCGACCAATACGCTTGAAGTTGTAGCGCCGGCATCCCTGCCGGCATCGTAGGGCTAATTAGAAGAACGAAGCCGGCAGGGATGCCGGCGCTACAGTTTTGCCGTGGCCGTTCAGGCAGAGGGCAGGCGCTCGAAGTTTGTGTATGTGCCCGTGGCGGGAGTGACGACCACGTCATCCACCCGCGCAGCAAGTGGTCCTTTGCGTGACCATCTGGTGATTGCAGTTACCGCGTTTTCTTCGCCCTGAACAACCGCTTCCACCACGCCATCCCGCGCGTTGCGTACCCAGCCGTTCACCCCCAGGCGCTCGGCCTCCAATCGCATCGACTCGCGGAACCAGACGCCCTGGACACGGCCGCTGATGGCGAGATGGCGGGTGACGAGCCGTTGAGTGGCATTCACTTGATCCGCATCCCCGGTTGCGCGCCACTGTCAGGCGATAGCAGGAAGGGGCCGCCACGCTCGTCGCTGGCGGCCAGGACCATGCCCTCGCTTAGGCCGAACTTCATCTTGCGCGGCGCCAGATTGGCGACCATCACGGTGAGGCGGCCGATCAGGGTTTCCGGGGCGTAGGCGGCCTTGATGCCGGCGAATACGGTGCGGGTTTCTCCGCCTAGGTCGAGGGTGAGCTTGAGCAACTTGTCCGCGCCTTCGACGTGTTCGGCGTTGGCGATGCGGACGATGCGCAGGTCAACCTTGGTGAAGTCGTCGATGCTGATGAACGGTTCCCAAGGCGAGGCGGCGGCGTCGGCCTTGGCTTCGTTCTGCTGGTGTTCGGCGTGCTTGACCGGTGCTGCCTCGGGTACGGGCGCCAGGCTCTGTTTGTTCTCTTCCACCATGGTTTCAATCTTCTTCGGGTCGATGCGGGTCATCAGGTGCTGGTATTCATTGATGGCGTGGCCAGCGGGCAGCGGCGCCCAGACATCGGTCCAGGCCAGGGGCGGGATGTTGAGGAAGGCTTCAACCTGTTCCGCCAGCATGGGCAGCACCGGCTTCAGGTAAACGGTGAGGTCGCGGAACATGTTTAGTGCGGTGGAGCAGACTTCGTGCAGTTCCGCTTCGCGGCCTTCCTGTTTCGCCATTTCCCAGGGCTTTTTCTCGGCAATGTAACGGTTCGCAATATCTGCAAGTTCCATTATTAGCCTGAGAGCATTGGAGAAATTCCTTTGCTCAAAGGCTGCTGCTATGTCTTCTCCTTGGTTTCTGAACCAGCCAAATAACTCATTGGTGTCATGCCCCGGCCATTCAGTGTGTGCTCTTGCGTGCATGACCCAACCACCGCGGCCTTTGGTCTGTTTTTCCGCAAGTTCATCATCGAATTGCTGCTTCAAATAGGGTTTTGGATCGATTGTCGGCAGACTTTCACTAAGCTTCCCATTGAAACGCTTAGTGATGAAGCCGGCGCAGCGGCTGGCGATGTTGACGTACTTGCCGACCAGATCGCTGTTCACCCGCGCGGCAAAGTCCTCCAGGTTCAGATCGATGTCCTCCATCGAGCCGTTCAGCTTGGCCGCGTAGTAATAGCGTAGCCATTCCGGATTGAGGTGGTTGAGGTAGCTCTCGGCGGTGATGAAGGTGCCGCGCGACTTCGACATCTTGGTGCCGTTCACCGTGAGGAAGCCGTGGCAGAACACGCCGGTCGGGGTGCGGAAACCGGCGTGCGCGAGTTCGGCGGGCCAGAACAGGGCGTGAAAATAGAGGATGTCCTTGCCGATGAAGTGATACAGCTCGGCCTCGGAATCCGGCTTCCAGTACTCGTCGAAATCCAGGCCGTTCTTGTCGCAATAGTTCTGGAAGCTGCCCATGTAACCGATCGGCGCATCCAGCCAGACGTAGTAATACTTGCCCGGCGCGTTGGGGATTTCGAAGCCGAAGTAGGGCGCGTCGCGCGAGATGTCCCAGTCGGACAGCCCGGCTTGCAGCCATTCGCCCAGCTTGTTGGCGGCCTCGGTCTGGACGTGCTTGGGGTCAGCAATCCAGGCCTTGAGGAAATCCGCGCAGCGCGGGTCGGACAGCCGGAAGAAATGGTGGTCGGACGATTTCCGCACCGGCTTGGCGCCGGAGACGGCGGAGTAGGGCTCGATCAGGTCGGTGGGCTGGTAGGCGGCGCCGCAAGCCTCGCAGTTGTCGCCGTACTGGTCCTTGGCGTGGCACTTCGGGCATTCGCCCTTGATGAAGCGGTCCGGCAGGAACATTTCCTTCACCGGGTCGTAGTACTGCTCGATCGAGCGGATCTCGATCAGGCCGGCTTCTTTGAGTCGCGTGTAGATGGTGTCCGCGTAGTGCTGGGTTTCTTTCGAGTTGGTCGAATAGAAATTGTCGAAATCGACATGGAAGCCGTCGAAATCGCGCTTGTGCTCGTGCCAGACGCGGTCGATCAACTGTTCCGGGGTGATCCCCTCCTTCTCCGCGCGCAACATGATCGGCGTGCCGTGGGTGTCGTCGGCGCAGCAGTAGATGCACTGGTTGCCGCGCATTTTCTGGAAACGCACCCAGATGTCGGTCTGGATGTATTCGACCAGGTGGCCCAGGTGGATGGAACCATTGGCGTAGGGCAGGGCGGAGGTGACGAGGATCTTGCGGGGAGGCTTGCTGGACATGGGATTCGGGCCGGGTGCGTAAAGTCGCGCAATTCTAGCTGTCGGCCCTGATCGCTGCACGGTCGCGGCTTGATCCACATGGCTATCTGGCATCCTCCCGCCGGAAGCGTTCCAGCGCGGTCACAGCATCCGCCATGCCCAGGTCGGCGGCGCGGGCCATCAGTCCTTGGGCGCGGGCCGCGTCGCGCGCGACACCCTCGCCCTTGTGATACATCCAGCCCAGGTGATAGCAGGCGGGCGCGTAGTCCTGGCCGGCGGCGAGGTTGAACCAGCGTTCCGCCTCGGTGTCGTCCTGGCGCACGCCCCAACCGCGCGAATGGCTCAGCCCGAGCATGTAGCGCGCCCGCGCGTGGCCAGCGTCCGCCGCCCGGCGCAGCCAGATCGCCGCCTGTGCATCGTCGCGCGCCAGCGTCCAGCCGTGGAAATCACCGTTGGCATAGGCGTAACCCAGTTCGAACGCGATCCGGTCGCGTTGTGTGTAGACGGCGCCGAGCAGCAGCAGCGCGAGGCCGAGCCGCCGGTAAAGTCGCCAGTTCACGCCACGGCGTCGAGAAACCGCTGGCGGGCGGCGTCCAGCACCGCTCGCGCGGCCGGCGCCTGATCCGGGTTCTCGGCGACGGCTTGCAGCAGGCGGGAACATTCGCCATGAAACGCTTCCAGCGCCGCCTTCACCGCCGTCTCGTCCAGTTTGCGGTCGGCGCGCCGGGGCGCATCGGTCGGGGTGCCATCCAGCGGTTTCAGCACCGCGTGGCGCGGAATCATGCGCTGGCCGTCATCCCCGGCGGCGGTCAGCGGCCCGGTCTTCACATAGGTTTTGCCTTCGTATTCGAAGCGGGCGCCAAGGGGGAGTAACTGGAATTTCATGCGTGTGCTCCCTTCAGGCCCAGTACTTCGCCGTATCCGGCAACACCCAGCGGACACCGCCGCGCGGGTCCGCCTTGTCGCCCGTGTAACGCGGAATCAGGTGGATGTGCAGGTGAGGAACCGATTGGCCGCCGGCGGCGCCGTGGTTGATGCCGATGTTGTAGCCGTCGGGATGATGGCGCTCGTCGAGGATGGCGCGGGCTTGGTCGAGGGCGGCGAGCAGGGCCAGGCGTTCTTCCCGGGTGGCGTCGAACAGGGTGGGGAAGTGGCGCTTCGGGATGATGACAGTGTGGCCGGGAGAGACCGGGAAACCGTCCTTGTAGACCACGGTGAGTTCGTCATCGGCCAGGATACGGGCGGGGTCGAGGACGCAGAAGGGGCAGGGTTTGCTCATGAGGGACTCCGATTTTCGGCATGTAGGAGCGGACCGCGTCCGCGATGGAAAGCGTGATTATCGCGGACGCGGTCCGCTCCTACGGGGACGTGGGACGTAGGTTGGGCAAAGCGCAGCGTGCCCAACAATTGTGGCGCTTCGTTGGGCACGCTGCGCTTTGCCCAACCTACAACACCCTGACTTTCAGCTTGCCTTTGCCCAGGTGGGTTTTCAGCAACTTGTAGGTGTCGAGGTCGAAGGGAATGTGTTTGCCCTGTTCCAGCAGTTCGTGGATTTCAGCCGGGCTGTGCGCGGTGCCGAGATAGCGCCAGCCACTCAGGACGTGCACGTCCTCCACATCACGGAAGTCGTCGCGTTCGATCAGTCCCACCGGGCCGGGCCAGGGCCAGGGTTTGACCTTCATCTTGGCGAGGGCGCTCATCAGGCGGGCGCTGTGCAGGTCGCGTGGTTCCTTGTCGACGCAGGCGCCCTTGCATTGACCCACCTGAAAAGCGAGGTTAACCGCCCCCACGCTTCGCTGCCCCCCGAGGGGGCGCAATTCCCGCTTTGGGACGGCCCGGCAGCGGGAACACGGGCGCGGCGTCTTGTTGGGTTTTTCCAGGCCGAGCAGGATGGGGCAGAGTTTGTAGGCCTCGGCGATCTTGCGCAGGGTATTGGTCGCTTCACGTTTTGAATTGAACGGGCCGTAGAGATCATCGTCGGCGCCCATGTCCACGTCCTCGGCGAACGCCAGGCGCGGGCGGAAGTCGCCCGCTTCCACTTCCTCCAGGCGCCAAGCGCAGATTTCCGGGTGCTCGCGCAGTCGGCGGTTGTGCAGCGGCTTGAGCTGCTTCACCAGTCGTGATTCCAGCAACAGGGCGCCGACTTCGCCGACGGTTTCGTGCCAGTCCAGGCGGCGTACCTGCTGGGAGAGATTCATTTCCTTGTATTCCCGGCTGCCAACCTCGGCGGCGAAGTGCGCAAACACCCGCTGGCGCAGGTTGATGCTCTTGCCTGCATAGAGGCAGATGTCGCCCTCGCCGTAGATCAGGTAGACGCCGGGCGCTTCCGGCAGGTCGTCGAGCACGGCGGCGTCGAGGTGGGGCGGCAGGGTGGGGCGTTTGAGTTGCAGTTGCAGCGCGTTCAGGAAGACTTCATCCGGGTGATTCACCCTTGCCTGTTGCCAGAATTGCCAGATCAGTTCCGCGTCGGCCAGCGCCCGGTGGCGGTCGTCGGCGTGCAGGCCGTGGCGGGCGATCAGACTGTCCAGGTTGTGCTTGTGGTGTTCGGGGTGCAACTTGCGCGAGAGGCGCACGGTGCACAGCACATCGGACTGGAAACGCTGGCCCAGTCGCTTGAATTCGTTTTTCACGAAGCCGTAGTCGAAACGCGCGTTGTGGGCGATGAACAGCTTGCCGTGCAGGCGCGCCCGCAGCTCGTCGGCGACCTCGGCGAAGGTGGGGGCATTGGCCACCATCTCGTCGCGGATGCCGGTCAGGTGCTGGATGAAGGCGGGAATGGCGCGTTGTGGATTGACCAGGGTGCTCCAGCGCGTGGTCTCGCCATCGACCACCTCGATCAGGCCGATTTCGGTGATGCGGTCGATGGCCGGATTGGCGCCGGTAGTTTCCAGGTCGATGAATACGAGTCGGTCGGGGAGCATAGGCGTCAGTGGTAAGTAGGTTGGGCCGCGGTTGTTGGGCACGCTGCGCTTTGCCCAACCTACGGTCCATAAGGGTGAAATGTCGAAGTTATCCTTTCGCCGCCTGATTCATCCGCATCAACCTTCCTGCCAGGCTGCCGACGATGCGGCGGGCCAGGGGGGCGGAGTAGCGCATCAGTTCCTCCAGCATTTCCGGTGGCAACACCAGGGCGGTGACTTCGCTTTCCGCGCGCACCGTGGCGGTGCGGGTTTCACCCAGGAGATAGGCCATTTCCCCGAACAGTTCGCCCTCACCCAGCTCGCCCAGGCGTTTTTCCTGGCCGCCTATTTCCTTGAATAGGCCGACCTTGCCGGAGTAGAGAAAGAAGGCTTCCTTCGAGGTATCGCCTTCGCGGATCAGGGTATCCCCGTCGGCGAAGGTCTGGCCGTATTTGGCCAGCAGCCGGTTGGAGCGGCCGAAGACGATGCCGTCCAGCTTGCTCGCGCCCTGGCCTTCGCCAGCTAGAAACAGCCTTTCCAGGGCGGCCACATCCACTTTGGTCAGGGCATAGAGGAACTGCGCCCAGAAGTAGAAGGCCATGCAGGCGAGATACGCACCGATCAGGATGAACACCACGCCGCCGAGGGCGCCGTAGACCGCCTGATATTTTTCGATATGGAAGAAATGCCCGAAACCCAGGTAGAGCAGGCTCAAAGTGAGTGTGGCGAGGCCGCTGACGATGAAGGTGGACCGGCGGGGAGGGTGCCGCAACGGCATCCAGTGCATCACCACATAGAGCAAGCCCCACACCAGGCCAATGCGGGCGAACAGGTTCAGCCCGTTGAACAGATAGATGCGTCCCCCACCGAGCAGTTCGACATTGGCGAGAAAATTGATGACGGCCTGGGTGACAACGGTCACGCTGACCAGCGCGAAGGCCACGGGAATGATGATCAGCGGCAGCACCCACTTGAACACGAAATTGCGCTTCGCCTCATCGGGAAAGATCACCCGGAACGCGCTTTGCAGCGCGTTGACCAGGCCGCGTGAAGACAGCAGCAAGGTGAGCAGGCCGACACCGCCGGCGGCGATGGCTGTCTTTTGCGGAATCAGCCCCAGCGTGGCGAGTTGATCCAACTGGAATTGGTCGTAGAGCGCCGCCAGCAACATGCTCGCCAGGGTGGAGGTTTCCGCCAGTTGCGCCAGGTACTGCGTGCCGTAGGTGAGCAACAGCACCAGCGGAGCGGCGGAGAGGAGAAAGTAGAAGGTGGTGGCGGCGGCGTGGTTGACCAGCTCGTTCTTCACGAACAGGCGCCAGGCGGTATAGGCCGTCTGCAACAACCAATCCAGGCTGTTCTTTTGGGTTTCTTGCAGCCGGATGACAGACATTGGGAGGCGGGAAATCGAGACGGGACGCTAAAATGCACCTTTTTCAAGGCCAGGAAAACCCCATGACGCCTGTTCGTGCCTCGCTCGTTCGCCCCTTCGCCGCTCTGCGCCCCGCCCCCGGCCGCGCCCCGGAAGTGATGGCACCGCCCTATGACGTGCTCAACACCGAGGAAGCGCGAGCGCTCGCGGAAGGCCGGCCATGGAGTTTCCTGCATATCTCCAAGCCGGAAATCGACCTGCCGCCCGGCACCGACCCCTACGCGCCGGAGGTTTACGCCAAGGCGGCGGAAAACCTGAAGAAGATGGTTGCCGCCGGGGTGCTGCAACAGGATGAGCAAGCCTGTTACTACGCCTATCGCCTGATCATGGGCGAGCATGTCCAGGTGGGCCTGGTCGCCGCCGCCAGCGTGGCCGACTACGACACCAACCGCATCCGCAAACACGAGTTCACCCGTCCCGACAAGGAAGACGACCGCGTGCGCCAGATCGAAGCGCTCGACGCCCAGACCGGCCCGGTGCTGCTGGCCTACCCGAATGCCCCGGAAGTGGATGCCATCCTCGCCGCCGCCACTCAGGGCGCGCCGGATTCCGACGGCATTGGCGAAGGGGTGGCCGGCGGCGGCGTGCGCCACACCCTCTGGGTGATACGCGACACCGGCGCCATCGCGCGCCTGACCGAATTGTTCGACGCCCTGCCCGCGCTCTACATCGCCGACGGCCACCATCGTTCCGCGTCCGCCAGCCGTATCTGCGCCACGCGCAAGGCTGCAAACACGGCGCATAGCGGCGCTGAGCCCTACAACTACTTCCTCTCGGTGATCTTCCCGCATCACCAGATGCGCATCTTCGATTACAACCGGGTCATCAAGGACATGAACGGCCTGACCGAAGCCGCGTTCATGGAGAAGGTCGCGGAAAACTTCATGATCGAGATGTGGGGCGAGGCGGTGAAGCCCGCCACGCCCGGCGAGTTCGGCCTGTATCTCAACGGCCGCTGGATGAAACTCACCATCCGCCCCGATCTGATCCCCGCCGACCCGGTCGGCCGCCTCGATGTCAGCCTGCTGCAAAACAACCTGATAACTCCCATCCTCGGCATAGACGACCCGCGCCGCGACAAGCGCATCGACTTCGTCGGTGGCATTCGCGGCCTGGGCGGGCTGGAAAAACGCGTCGACTCCGGCGAAATGGCCCTGGCCTTCTCGCTGCACGCCACCAGCATGGAAGACCTGATGGCCGTGGCCGATGCCAACGAAGTCATGCCGCCCAAATCCACCTGGTTCGAGCCCAAGTTGGCCGACGGGCTGGCTTCGCACCTGCTGTGACCCCCTCCCGCAAGTTCAGCCCGATTTCACCCCCCTTTACCAAAGGGGGGCAGGGGGGGGGGCTCCAAGGGTTGCGCGCGCGCGGGCCTCGCAAAATCTACCCTAACTCCCTTTTTTCAAAGGCTCTTTTTGCGTCGGCGGGTGATAAGCGCGAAAGCCGATGGGAAGGTGACTTCCCCCTTTTTCAAAGGGGGACTGAGGTACCGAAGGGTAGGGGCTTTATCAGGGATTTCTCCAAGGGTGGTGCGTGTGCAATCGTCCGAAAATCCCCCCTAACCCCCCTTTGGAAAAGGGGGGAACTGTGAAACTCCTCGCCTTTGATACCGCCAGCGAATGGTGTTCCGCCGCCTTGCTCATCGACGGCGCGGTGAGTTTTCGCGCCGTACATGCCGGCCAGAAGCACTCCGAACTGCTCACCCCCATGTTGGGTGAACTCCTGGCCGAAGCCGGCCTGAGTTATCGCCAGCTCGACGGCCTCGCATTCGGCTGCGGGCCGGGCTCCTTCACCGGGCTACGCATTGCCTGCGGCGTGGCGCAGGGGCTGGCGCTGGGCGCCGACCTGCCGGTGCTCGGTGTCTCCACCCTGGAAGCGTTGGCCGAGGAAGCCGGGGAGGGCCCTCACCCCCAGCCCCTCTCCCGCTCGCGGGAGAGGGGAGCTTCGAGCTCCCCTCCGGGGAAGGAGATCGTGGAAGAAGTGCTCGCCTGCCTCGATGCGCGCATGAACGAGGTTTACGCCGCGCTTTACCAACGCGAAGGGCTGGGCTGGCGCGCCCTGGTCGGGCCGGTCGTCTGCCCACCGCAAGCCGCGCCGCTGCCGGAAAGTGTCGGCTGCATCGGCGCCGGCCCCGGCTTCTCCGCCTATCCGGCCCTGCGTGAGCGCATGGAGGGTCGTCTCGCGCATATCGTCGACGACGCCATTCCCCATGCCCGCGCCATCGTCAGGCTGGCCGCGCCGCGCTTTGCCGCCGGCGAGTTCGGCGCGCCGGAAACGGCGGAACCGCTCTATGTGCGCAACAAGGTGGCGCTCAAGGTGAGTGAGCGATGAATGCCTTGTTGAAGCCCCTGGAAATGGCGTTCAGGCCGATGCGGTCGGAAGACCTGGATGCGCTAATCAAGATCGAACGCGCTTCCTACCCCTACCCCTGGACCCTGATCAACTTTCGCGATTGTCTGGATTCCAGGTATTCCTGCTGGGTGGGGGAAGTGGACGGCGCGCTGGCTGGCTACTGGATACTGATGATGGCGGTGGGCGAGGGGCACATCCTCAACTGCTGCATCGCCCCCGCCTGGCAGGGGCGCGGCTTTGGCCGCTCGCTGGTGGAGAACCTGATCGACACCGCCCGCGCGCACGGCACCGAAACGCTTTACCTGGAAGTGCGCCCCTCCAACACCCGCGCCGTGAATCTGTACGAACGCCTCGGTTTCGACGGCATCGCCCTGCGCCGCAACTACTACCCGGCCGACCAGGGCCGCGAAGACGCCCTGGTCATGCGGATGATCCTGTGATGCTCTCGCGCGAGGATTGCTTCGAGGAATTGGGTTTGCTGCCGGTATGGCGGCTGAAAGAGGCGCCAGCGGGCCGGCGAGGCGCCGGCGCGACAGACGTAGCGCCGGCGCCCTCGCCGGCGAATTTGCGCGAGCATCTCCTGCAAGGCGTCCACAGCCGTGGTTACCTCCCGCACATCAAGGCCCTGGGTGCCACCTATTTCGTCACCTTCCGCCTCGCCGACAGCCTGCCGGTGGAAGTGCTGGCCTCCTTGGCGGACGCGCCCGAGGCCGAGCGGGCGCGGAACACCGAGCGTTATCTCGACCAGGGCGCGGGGGAGTGTTTACTGGCGCGGCCGGAGATCGCCGACATCGTGGTCCATGCTCTGCGCCATGACGCGGAGAGTCAGTACACCCTGCACGAATACGCGCTCATGCCCAATCATGTCCACCTTCTGCTGACCCCTCTGGGGGAGCGCACGTTGAGCGACATCCTACAGGGCATGAAGTCCTCGGCAGCCCATGCAATCAACGCATTGCTGGGCCGGACCGGGCCGCTTTGGCAGCACGAGAGTTTCGACCGAGTGGTGCGCGACGACGACGAGATGCGCGCTCTTGCCGCCTACGTCCGGCGCAACCCGGTGAAAGCCCGGTTGTGCCTGGAAGAAGAGGACTACCGCTGGAGTAGTGCATGGAACGGCCACGCCCAGGTAGCGCCGGCGCCCTCGCCGGCGAGCCGGCCGCAGGCCGGCAGTGGTGCCACACCGGCATCCGCGCGGGGTGCCGGCGCCCTCGCCGGCGAGGGCGCCGGC
>JAUXXW010000133.1 GCA_030684775.1 Pseudomonadota bacterium | reverse complement strand
CACGCGGCATGATGCGGTTCGCTGCGCTCACCACATCCTACGGCAGTTATTTCATTGAGCGGGGCGGCTCATACAAAGCCATGACGGCTGAAGGTCAGAATAAATTTGCCCTGCCCCCCCCGGATATCCCGGTTGCCCCTGACTGGGCCGTCCTGCTAGAATGCGCGCCGCTTTGCGCACGGCAACTCGGTATTCAGCCTGGCCCGGGCCATAGCGAAATCCACACATCCACTCGCGTTAAGGTGCCCTTTGCATAAACATCAAGGGGTTCGTCAGTGGATGGAGGCCCAACCTTAACCAAGGAGTAGTCATGTCCGTCACCATGCGTCAAATGCTCGAAGCCGGGGTTCACTTCGGCCACCAAACCCGTTACTGGAACCCGAAGATGGCGCCGTACATCTTCGGTCACCGCAACAAGATCCACATCATCAACCTGGAAAAGACGCTGCCGCTGTTCAACGACGCGGCCACCTTCGCGCGTCGCCTGATTTCCAACAAGGGTTCCATCCTGTTCGTCGGCACCAAGCGCCAGGCGCGCGAAATCATGGCAGAGGAAGCCACCCGCTGCGCCATGCCCTATATCTCCCACCGCTGGCTGGGCGGCATGTTGACCAACTTCAAGACGGTCAAGCAGTCGGTCAAGCGCATGAAGGATCTGGAAGCGCAGTTGAGTGAAGGCACCCTGTCCAAGAAGGAAGCCCTGCGTATCCAGCGCGAATGCGACAAGCTGGTACAGAGCCTGGGCGGCATCCGGGACATGGAGCGTCTGCCGGACGCCCTGTTCGTGGTCGACGTCGGCTATCAGAAAATCGCCATCACCGAAGCCGCCAAGTTGGGCATTCCCGTGATCGGTGTGGTCGATACCAACAACAGCCCGGCCAACGTGAATTACGTCATCCCCGGCAACGACGACTCCAACCGCGCCATCCGCTTGTACGCCCGTGGTCTGGCCGACGCGATCCTGGAAGGCAAGACCCAGGTCATCGAGGAAATGGTCGCCGCCGGCGATGACGAGTACGTCGAAGTCACGGAAAGCGCCGCCGCCGAGTGAACAAACCCGGCTGGCGCGCGGTTGTTACGCAGTTTCAATCAGCCCGCGCCAGGGCAGCATTTCTAGACGCCCCGGTGATCGGGGCGTTTTTCAATACGGAAAACAGGAGTTAGCAAAATGGCGGAAATCACCGCATCCATGGTTAAAGAGCTGCGTGAGCGCACCGATGCCCCCATGATGGACTGCAAGAAAGCGCTGACCGAAGCGGGCGGCGACATGCAGAAGGGCGAAGAAATCCTGCGCGTGCGCTTCGGCAACAAGGCCGCCAAGAGCGCCGGCCGCGTCGCCGCTGAAGGCGTCGTCGCCATCAGCATCAGCGCCGACGGCAAGTCCGCCGCGATGGTGGAAGTGAACTGCGAAACCGATTTCGTCGCCAAGAACGACGATTTCCTGGCGCTGACCAGCGCCCTGGCCGATATGGTGCTGAACCAGAACCCCGCCGACGTCGCCGCCCTCTCCGCCCTGCCCTACGGTGGCAAGACCGTGGAAGAAACCCGCACCGAACTGGTCGGCAAGATCGGCGAGAACATGTCCATTCGCCGCTTCGTGCGTCTTGACGGGCAGGGCAAGTTCGCCAACTACATCCACGGCAAGAAGATCGGCGTCCTGGTGGACATCTCTGGTGACGAAGCGCTGGCCCGCGACATCGCCATGCACATCGCCGCCTCCAAGCCCAAGTCGCTAGATGCCTCCGGCGTGTCGCAAGACCTGATCGACACCGAGCGCCGCGTCGCCATCGAAAAAGCCAAGGAAGCCGGCAAACCGGAAGCCATGCTGGAAAAGATCGCCGATGGCACGGTGCAGAAGTTCCTGAAGGAAGTGACCCTGCTGTCGCAGCCCTTCGTCAAGGATGACAAGCAGACCATCGAGCAGGTACTGAAATCCAAGGCTTCGCAGTGCCACGGTTTCAGCATGTTCATCGTCGGTGAAGGCATCGAGAAGAAAGTCACCGACTTCGCCGCCGAAGTGGCTGCCGCCTCGAAGGTGTAATGGTTCAGCAGAGCGTGGAGCGTTGAATGGCTGCCTGTAAGCGTATTTTGTTGAAGCTTTCCGGCGAGGCCCTGATGGGGCCGGATGCCTTCGGCTATCACGCCGAGACGATGGCCGGCATGGTCGCCCAGATCAAGGAAGTCACGGAACTGGGTATCCAGGTCGGCATCGTCGTCGGAGGGGGCAATCTGTTCCGGGGCGCCACCGGCGCGCTTTCCGGCATGGATCGCGCCACCGCCGACAGCATGGGCATGTTGGCCACGGTGATGAATGCGCTGGCCTTGAAAGATGGTTTGATGGCGGCTGGCGTGGCCGCCCGCGTGCAGACCGCAGTGACCATCGCCCATGTCGGCGAGCCATTCGAACGCGACAGCGCGGTGCGGCATCTGGAAGCCGGACGCGTGGTGATTTTCGGCGGCGGCACCGGCAACCCCTTCTTCACCACCGATACCGCCTCCGCCCTGCGCGGCGCGGAAATCGGCGCCGACCTGATGCTGAAGGCCACCAAGGTAGACGGCGTCTACACCGCCGACCCGAAGAAAGACCCCACGGCCACCCGCTACGAACAACTGACTTTCGACGAAGCCATTGCCCGCAATCTGGGCGTGCTGGATACCGCCGCTTTCGCGCTCTGCCGCGAGCAGAAGTTGCCCTTGTGCGTGTTCAGCATCTTCAAGCCGGGCGCCCTGCGCCGCGTGGTGCTGGGTGAGGCCGAAGGCACCCGTGTGGTGCTGTAACAAAGAGGAGACGAAAACATGATCGCCGACATCAAAAAGTCCGCCGAGGACAAGATGAAGAAGTCGCTGGAATCGCTCAAGGCGGACCTGCTGAAAGTCCGTACCGGGCGTGCTCACACCGGCATCCTGGATCACATCATGGTCGATTACTACGGTTCGCCGGTGTCGGTGAACCAGGTCGCCAACGTCAGCCTGATCGACGCCCGCACCATCGGTGTGCAGCCGTATGAAAAGAATATGGCCGGCAAACTGGAAAAGGCGATTCGTGACTCCGACCTGGGCCTCAACCCGGCCAACATGGGCGAGTTGATCCGCGTGCCGATGCCGATGCTCACCGAGGAACGCCGTCGCGACATGATCAAGATCGTCAAGGGCGAGACGGAAAACGCCCGTGTCGCGGTGCGCAATATCCGCCGCGATGCCAATGCCCATCTGAAGGATCTGGTAAAGAACAAAGAGGCCTCGGAAGACGAGGAGCGTCGCGCCATCGAAGACATGCAGAAGATGACCGACAAGTACATCGCCGAGCTGGACAAGGCATTGGCGGAAAAAGAGAAGGATTTGATGGCGGTTTGAGTGCGAGTAGCTGGTAGCCTGTGACTCGGGTTAGCGGCTGCATCGCTTAACCCGACGCTGCGCACCCGGCCACCCACTCCCATCATGATCAAACGCTTCTTCAGCAGTACGGCTGAAATCCCCCAATCCGTCGCGGTACCGCGTCATATCGCCATCATCATGGACGGCAACGGACGCTGGGCGAAAAAACGCCTGCTGCCTCGGGTCGCCGGCCATGCCCAGGGGGTGGAGCGGGTCCGCGACATGGTTCAGGCCTGCATCGAGCGGGGGGTCGAATACCTGACCCTGTTCGCCTTCAGTTCGGAAAACTGGCGCCGTCCCGAGGATGAAGTCTCCCGCCTGATGGAACTCTTCGTGATGGCGCTGGAGCGGGAAGTCGGCAAGATGCACCGCAACGGCGTCTGTCTCAAGGTGGTCGGCGATCTTTCCCGCTTCGACCAGCGACTACGCGATCTAATTACCCAGGGGGAGCAAAAGACAGCCGGAAACGATCGCCTCACGCTCACGGTCTGCGCCAACTATGGCGGCCGTTGGGACATCCTCAACGCCGCCAACGACTGGCTGCGCGACAACCCCGGTGGCGAGCTGAGCGAGGATGCTCTGACCCCCTATCTCTCCATGCCTTACGCCCCCGAGCCCGACCTGTTCATCCGTACCGGCGGCGAGCAGCGCATCAGCAATTTTCTGCTCTGGCAACTGGCCTACAGCGAGTTGTATTTCACCGATACCCTGTGGCCCGACTTCGATGCCAAGGCACTGGATCTAGCCATTTCCTCCTTTCAAAAACGCGAGCGCCGCTTTGGCCGCACCAGCGAACAACTCCTCGAGCGCTAAGCAACGCATCCTCACCGGCCTCACGCTTGGCGGGATATTCCTCGCGGCCCTGATTGCTTTGCCCACACCCGCCTGGGGGGGGGTAATGCTGTTCATCGTCGCCCTGGGAGCCTGGGAATGGGCGGGGCTGGTGAAATTCGATGCGCGCGCGCGACTGGCCTATACCCTCGCAACGCCCCTCATCACCCTGGCCGTTTACCTTTATGTTCCCAGGGAAATGATCGCGGCCGCGGCCGCGATTTTCTGGCTGTTCCTGGCGCCGCTCTGGCTGGCGCGCGGCTGGGCCATTCCCGGCGGTATCGGCGGCGCGCTGCTGGGCTGGCTGCTCCTCGTGCCGACGGGTTATGCCGCTGTTTATCTGCACGCCACCTCGCCCATGCTCCTGTTGGCCTGCATCCTGCTCGCCGTGATCGCCGACAGCGCGGCCTATTTTTCCGGTCGCCGCTTCGGCAAACACAAGCTGGCGCCCCGGATCAGTCCCGGAAAATCCTGGGAAGGCGCGATCGGCGCGGGTCTGGCAGTCGCCCTCTATGCGCTGCTGGTCGACTTTTTCGTGCTGCGCGAGGCAATCGGCAAGAGCGCGCTCCTGCTGGGGTATGCCCTGGCCCTGTTCGTGGCCAGCATCCTCGGCGACCTGTTCGAGAGCCACGCAAAACGCCAGGCCGGCATCAAGGACAGCGGTAACTGGTTGCCCGGCCATGGCGGTGTAATGGACCGCATGGATAGCCTTACCGCCGTTCTGCCACTCGCCCTCTGCTTCCTGATCCTATGGCCATGACCCCGCGCAATCTCACCATCCTCGGCGCGACCGGCACCATCGGCGTCAATACCCTCGACGTGGTCGCCCGCCATCCGGACAAATTCCGGGTCGTCGCCCTCACCGGCCAGAACCAGATCGACAAACTCGCCGCGCAATGCCGCCGGTTCCAGCCCCGCTATGCCGTGGTGCTGGATGCCGACAAGGCCAGCGCCCTGAAAGCCCTGCTCGCCGGCACGCAAACCGAAGTGCTGCTGGGCATGGAGGCACTGGAGTTCGTCTCCGCCCTGCCGGAAGTCGATAGCGTGATGGCCGCCATCGTCGGCGCCGCCGGCCTGTTGCCCGCTCTGGCCGCCGCCCGCGCCGGCAAACGGGTGCTGCTGGCGAACAAGGAAACCCTGGTCATGGCCGGCCGCTTCTTCATGGAAGCGGTGCAGCAACATGGCGCCACGCTGTTGCCGATCGACTCCGAACACAATGCCGTTTTCCAGTCGATGCCGGCCGGCTACGACGGCAATCCGGCCAGGCACGGCGTGCGCCGCATCCTGCTCACTGCCTCGGGGGGGCCGTTTCGCACCCGCGCGGTGGAGACGCTGAAGGACGTGACCCCGGAAGAAGCGGTGGCGCATCCCAACTGGGTGATGGGCAAGAAGATCTCGGTCGATTCCGCCAGCATGATGAACAAGGGCCTGGAAGTCATCGAGGCACGCTGGCTGTTCAATGCCCGGCCCGATCAGATCGAGGTGGTGATCCACCCACAGAGCATCGTCCACAGCATGGTGGAATACCTCGATGGCTCGGTGCTGGCGCAGCTTTCCAACCCGGACATGCGTACCCCCATCGCCCATTCCCTGGCTTATCCGGAACGAGTGGAAGCGGGCGTGAACTGGCTGGATCTGGCAAAAATCGGCCAACTTACCTTCGAGGCGCCCGACTTCGCCCGCTTCCCCTGCCTGAAACTCGCCTATCAGGCGCTGGAGGCTGGCGGCACCGCGCCGGCCATCCTCAATGCCGCCAATGAAGTGGCGGTCGCCGCCTTCCTGGATCGTCGCATTCCCTATCTCGGCATCGCAGCCAACCTGGAAGCCGTGCTGGGCCGCCTGGCTGGTGCGCCCGCCGATACACTGGAAGACCTGATGGCGGCCGATGCCGCCGCGCGGCGGGTGGCGGAAGCGTGGATCGGGCATGCGGGAGCCTAAATGTAGCGCCGGCTTCCAGCCGGCACGCGGGCTGCAAGCCCGCCTGGCGGCGTGCGGGCCGGCAGGGATGCCGGCGCTACAGCCATGACCACACTCCTCGCCTTCTTCTTCACCCTGGCCGTTCTCATCGTTTTCCATGAATTCGGCCACTACTGGATCGCGCGCCGCGCGGGCGTGAAAGTCCTGCGCTTCTCGGTCGGTTTCGGCCAGGTCATTGCCAGTCGCACCGACCGCCACGGTACGGAATGGGCGCTATCCGCGATCCCTCTGGGCGGCTATGTGAAGATGCTCGACGAGCGCGAAGGCGATGTACCCGCCGGACAACTCGACCAGGCGTTCAACCGCAAGCCGCTGGGTGCCCGCGCGGCCATCGTCGCGGCCGGCCCGCTCGCCAATTTTCTCCTCGCCATCGTATTGTTCTGGGGCCTGTTCATGGGTGGGGTGTCCATCCTCAAGCCCATCGTCGGCGAACCGACGGCGGGCAGCCCGGCGCAACTGGCCGGCGTGCAAATGGGTGAAACCATCACCCGAATCAACGGCGAGCCCATCGCAAGCTGGCAGGACCTGCACTGGCTGACCTTGAAACAGGTGCTGCGCGGCGACACCCTGAAATTCGAGACCGTGGACAAGCGGGGTTATGTCGCCTTCCGCACCCTCGCCGTTCCGGAACAGACTGACGAACTGGAGCAGGCGCCGCTGAAAGCACTGGGTCTGGTGCGCTATCTGCCCCCCCTGGCGCCGGTGTTGGGGCAGATCAGCCCGGACGGCGTTGCCGCGCAGGCGGGTCTGCGCGCCGGCGAGCGCATCAGCGCCATCGACGGCGTCGCCATGAGCACCTGGGAACAAGTGGTCGAGATCATCCGCCGCTCACCGGGGCGCAGTCTGCGCCTGAGTCTGGAGCACGACGGCCAGAAACGGGAGGTGTCGCTGGCGCCCGCCGCCGCGCGTGATGGCACCCTCACCATCGGGCGCATCGGCGCCGGGCCGCGCATTGACCCGGAACTGCTCGCCAGCCTCCACGGCACCGCCCATTACGGCCCCCTGGAAAGCATGTGGCGAGCGCTGGAACGTACCTGGGAACTCTCGGCCTTCAGCCTGGAAATGCTGGGCCGCATGATCACCGGCCAGGCCTCGCTGAAAAACCTTTCCGGGCCGCTGACCATCGCCGACTATGCGGGCCAGTCGGCGGAGTCGGGGGTGAGCAGCTTTGTCGCCTTCCTGGCGCTGGTCAGCGTCAGCCTCGGCGTGCTCAACCTGCTGCCCGTGCCGTTACTGGATGGCGGGCACTTGTTGTATTATCTCGCGGAATTTTTGACCGGCCGCCCCGTCCCCGAACACATCCAGGAGATCGGCCAGAAGATTGGAATGGGCCTCCTGGGCCTGCTCATGTTCTTCGCCCTTTATAACGATTTGAGCCGGCTGTTTTTTCAATAAACCGCCGCTAGAGAAAAAACACCATGCGCGCCTTCCGCCCCAGCCTGCTCGCCCTTGCCTTGTACGCAATCACCGCCGGCCAAGCTCACGCCTTCGAGCCCTTCCAGGTCAAGGACATCCGCGTGGAGGGCATCCAGCGCACCGAAGCCGGCACCGTGTTCAGCTACCTGCCGGTCAAAGTGGGCGAGACGCTCACCCCCGACATGGCGGCCGCGGCGATCAAGGCACTTTATGCCACCGGGTTCTTCAAGGACGTGCGCCTGGAAACCTTGAACGAGGTGCTCATCGTCACCGTGGAAGAGCGCCCCGGCATCGCCAGCGTGGATTTTTCCGGGATGAAGGAGTTTCCCAAGGACGAAATGAAGACCGGCCTCAAGCAGCTAGGCCTGGCCGAAGGCCGTATTCTCGACCGCTCCCTCCTGGACAAGGCGGAGCAGGAACTGAAGCGCCAGTACTACAACCGCGGCATCTACTCGGTGGAAGTGAAAGCCACCACCACCCCACTGGAACGCAACCGGGTCGCGGTGAACTTCGAGGTTACCGAAGGCGAGGTCGCCAAGATTCGCGCCATCAACATCGTCGGCACTCAGGCCTTCAAGGAAAAGGCTTTGCTCAAGCTGTTCACCCTGAGCACGCCGGGCATGATGACTTGGTGGACCAAGAACGATCAGTACTCCAAGCAAAAGCTCTCCGGCGACCTTGAAGTGCTGCGTGCCCACTACCAGAACCAGGGTTACCTCGAATTCAGCATCGACACCACCCAGGTCTCGATCACCCCGGACAAGAAAGACATCTACATCACCGTCAACATCAGCGAAGGTGAGAAATACACCGTCTCCGAGTTCAAGATCGCGGGCGAGTTGCCGGTTCCCGAAGCCGAACTGAAGGCTTTGATCTCCATGAAGCCGGGCGATGCCTTCTCGCGCGAACAACTCAACGAAACCACCAAGAAGATCGGCGACCGTCTCGGCAACGAGGGTTATGCCTTCGCCAACGTCAACGCCGCCCCGGAACTGGACAAGGAAAAACGTACCGTCGCCTTCACCTTCCTGGTCGACCCGGGCCGCAAGGTCTACGTGCGCCGGATCAACGTCACCGGCAACACCCGCACCAAAGATGAAGTGGTGCGCCGCGAAATGCGCCAGATGGAAGGTGGCTGGTACGCCGCCGACAAGCTCAACCGATCACGCACGCGGGTGGAACGCCTGGGTTTCTTCAAGGAAACCAATGTGGAAACGCCGTCAGTGCCCGGCACCACGGATCAGGTGGACGTCAACGTCAACGTCACCGAAATGCCGACCGGCAGCGTCATGCTGGGCGCGGGCTTCTCCAGTTCCGACGGCCTCGTGCTGTCCGGTTCCGTGTCGCAAAACAACCTGTTCGGCACCGGCAACCGCCTGTCGGCGCAGATCAACAGCGGCAGCGTCAACAAGACCTATTCCCTGTCATTCACCAACCCCTATTTCACCCAGGACGGCATCAGCGTCGGCTATGACCTGTACCGGCGCGACCTCAACACCTCCAGCCTGAACTCGGTGGCGGATTACAGCACCTCCACGACCGGCCTGGGCCTGCGCCTGGGCGTGCCGATCACGGAACTGGATACCGTCAACTTCGGCGCGGCGCTGGAACAGGTCAAAATGAATCTGAGTTCGACCGCGCCTAACGTCTATTTCCAGTACGCCAACAGTTACGAACCGAGTTGTCCGACCGTTTCAGGCACGGCGTGCGGCGTCACCACCAACTCGCTGCGCTTGGAAGCCGGCTGGGCGCGTGATTCGCGCGACAGCCTGCTCTACCCCACCAAGGGAACCTACCAACGCGCCTTCGCGGAACTGGGCACTCCGGCGGGCGACCTCAAATACTACAAGCTCAATTACCAGTACCAGTGGCTCCAGCCCATGACCCGCTCTGTCAGCCTGATGCTCAACGGCGAACTCGGTATCGGCGGTGGTTACGGCGGCACGGATCTGCCCCTGTTCCGCAACTTCTTCGCCGGCGGCATCGGCTCGGTACGCGGTTTCGACAGTGGCACCCTCGGCCCCAAGGCGACAAACACCGCCGGAAGCGCATTCTCCGTGGGCGGCAGCAAACGCATCGTGGGCAACGCCGAAGTCCTGTTCCCCTTCCCGGGCATGGGCACGGACAGATCGGTTCGCCTGTCCACCTTCCTGGACGCCGGCATGGTTGCCGGCGACTACGACTCGCTGGGCCGCTACCAGACCCTGTCGCTTTCCGACCTGCGCTATGCCGTCGGTGCCGCCCTCACCTGGTACTCGCCCATGGGGCCGATCAAGGTCTCGCTGTCCAAGCCGGTCAACGCGGCCACCGACGACAAGACGCAAACCTTCCAGTTCCAACTCGGAAACGTATTCTGATCGAGGTAACTCATGAAACGCCTGTTCATCCTTCTTCTTTCCATCACCCTGCCCGCCGCCGCCCAGACCGCCGATCTCAAGATCGGATTCGTCAACACCGAACGGGTATTCCGCGACTCGCAACAAGCAGTCAAGGCGCAGAAAAAACTGGAAAAAGAATTCCAGAGCCGCGACCAGGAAATCCAGAAGACGATCAAGCAGGCACGCGATCTGCAAACCTACCTGGAAAAGGAAGGCCTGACCCTGTCCGAAGCCGACCGCGGCAAGAAGCAGCGTGAACTGGCCAATCTCAGCCGCGACCTGCAACACGCTCAGCGCGAGTTCCGCGAGGATCTCAACCAGCGCCGCAACGAAGAGTTCGCCAGCGTCCAGGAGCGCGCCCGCAAAGCCATCGTCGAAATCGCCGAGAAGGAAAAGTTCGACCTCATCATCGAAAACGTGGTTTACGCCAGCGCGCGCGTGGACGTCACGGATCGGGTTCTCAAGTCGCTGGATCGCTGATCCCGGCGCGCCATGCCCAGTCTGACTCTGGCTGACCTGCGAGCACGGCTGGGCGGCACGATACGGGGAAATGCCGACATCCCACTACATGGCGCGGCCTCTCTGGAACAGGCTGGCGCCGGACAACTGGGCTATCTCCTCAACCGCAAGTTTCTCGACCAGGCGCGCGCCTCGGCCGCCGGCGCCCTGATCGTCCCGGCCTCGCTGGAGCAATCGCTCAGCGACACGCTGCCGCAATCCTGTCTCGCCGTGGACAACCCGCACGCCACCTTTGCCCGCGCGCTCGCCCTGCTCTACCCGGAATCGCCGCAGGCACCTGGCATTCACCCCACCGCCGTGATCGCGGCCGATTGCGTGATTGACGCGACCGCCCACATCGGCCCCGGCTGCGTGGTGGAGACCGGCGCACGGATCGGCGCGCGTTGTGTGATCGGCCCCCATTGTGTGATCGGCGCGGGAGTTCAACTGGGCGATGACTGCCACCTGCACGCCCAGGTCACCGTGCAACACGGCTGCATCATCGGCAACCGCGTTGTATTGCACCCGGGCTGTGTCATCGGTTCGGACGGCTTCGGCCTGGCCTGGGAGGGTGATGGCTGGCTCAAAGTGCCGCAGGTCGGCCGCGCCATCCTGGGTGACGACGTGGAAGTCGGCGCCAATACCAGCATCGACCGCGGTGCGCTGGACGACACCGTGATCGAGGACGGGGTCAAGTTGGACAACCTGATCCAGATTGCCCACAACTGCCGGATCGGCCGCCACACCGCCATCGCCGCCTGCGTCGGGATCGCCGGCAGCACCCGCATCGGCGCGTACTGCCAGATCGGTGGCGCCGCCATGATTATCGGCCACCTGGAAATCGCCGACCGGGTCACGGTGTCCGCAGGCACCTTCGTCGCCAAGGACATCCGGGAAGCGGGTGTCTACACCTCGGTGCAGCCGCTCATGCGCCATGCCGACTGGCTGCGCAACGCTTCACATCTGCGCCATCTCGACGACCTGGCGCGACGTATCAAATCTTTGGAAAAACAACTGGAACAGCCATGAGTAATGAAGCCGTAATGGACATCACCCAGATCATGAAGCACCTGCCGCACCGCTACCCCTTCCTGTTGGTGGATCGGGTGCTGGAACTGGTGCCCAACGAGCGCATCGTCGCGCTCAAGAACATCACCATGAACGAGCCGCAGTTTCCCGGCCATTTCCCACTACATCCGGTGATGCCCGGCGTGCTGATGATCGAGGCGCTGGCCCAGACCGCCGGTCTGCTCGCCTTCAAGAGCGCGGAAATCCCGGTGAACGAAAACACCGTGATCTATTTCGTCGGCATCGACGGCGCCCGTTTCAAACGCCCCGTGGTGCCGGGCGATCAGTTGCGCATGGAAGCCAGCATCCTGCGCGTCTCGCGCGGCATCTGGAAATTCGCGGCCAAGGCCACGGTGGACGGCCTGCTCGCCTGCGAAGCCGAACTCATGTGCACCCTGAAGCAACTCGATTGAGCCTCAAGTTGGCCCAACCCATGATCCACCCCACCGCCATCGTCCATCCTGACGCTCGTCTCGCTGCCGACGTCAGCGTCGGCGCCTACTCGATCATCGGCGAACACGTCGAAATCGGCGCCGGCACACAGATCGGCCCGCATGTGGTGATTACCGGGCACACCCGCATCGGTGAAGGTAACCGCGTGTTCCAGTTCTGCTCGCTCGGTGAAGAGCCGCAGGACAAGAAATACGCCGGCGAACCCACGCGCCTGGAGATCGGCGACCACAACGTCATCCGCGAGTTCTGCACCTTCAACCGCGGTACCGCGCAGGATGTCGGCGTCACCCGCCTGGGTGATCACAACTGGATCATGGCCTATGTGCACATCGCCCATGATTGCCAGGTCGGCAACCACACCATCTTCGCCAACAACGCCACCCTGGCCGGACATGTGCATATCGGCGACTACGTCATCCTCGGCGGCTTCACCGGCGTGCATCAGTTCTGCCGGGTGGGCGCCCACGTCATCACCGGCATCGCCTCCGTGGTGCGTCAGGACATCCCGCCCTTCCTCACCGTCGCCGGTAATCCGCTGGCACCATTCGGGATCAATTCCGAGGGGTTGAAGCGGCGTGGCTTTTCACCCGAGGCACTGAGCGCGCTCAAACGCGCCTACAAGACTTTGTACAAGTCCGGTCTTTCGCTCGCCGATGCCCAGGTGGACATCGCAGCCGAAGCGCAAACACAGCCGGAACTCGCACCCCTGGCCGAATTCCTGGCAAGCGCCGGCCGCGGCATCGTTCGGTAGGATGGGTTGAGCGAAAGCGAAACCCATCATGGAATCGAGGACGAGGGAAGGATAAAGCGTGGCTGTGAAAGAAATTGCCATCGTCGCCGGCGAGGCTTCCGGCGACCTGCTCGGCAGCCTCCTGATCAAGTCCGTGCAAGCGGCCGAGGTGGATGCCGGGTTTTATGGCATTGCCGGCCCGAAAATGCAGTCCGCCGGCGCCCGCTCCCTGTTTCCCATGGAAGCGCTTTCGGTACGAGGCTATGTCGAAGCCCTCGGCAGTCTGCGCAAAATACTCGGCATCCGCCGCAGCCTGAAAAAGCAACTGCTGGCGCGACCGCCGCAGCTGTTCATCGGCGTTGACGCGCCCGACTTCAACCTGGCGCTGGAAAGCCGTCTCAAGCGCGCCGGCATCCCCACCCTGCATTTCATCAGCCCGTCGATCTGGGCCTGGCGCCCCAAGCGCATCCGCAAGATCGCGCGCGCCGCCTCCCACGTCCTGCTGGTTTTCCCCTTCGAGGAAGCGATCTACCAACAGGCCGGCATTCCCGCCACCTATGTCGGCCATCCGCTTGCGCACGCCTTGCCGGAGCCCAACCGCAAGGCAGCGCGCGAGCGCCTCGGCCTCGCGCAGGATGGCGAGTATGTCGCGTTGCTGCCGGGCAGCCGACTCGGCGAACTGCAGGCGCTGGGCCGCTTGTATGTCGAAGCGGCAAAGCACATTGCCCTGGCGCGGCCGCAAACCCGGTTTCTGATTCCCCTGGCGACTCGGGAAACCCGCCAGGCCTTCGAGCGCATCCTGTATGAAGCCGACGCGCGGGAATTGCCCCTGCGCATCCTGTTCGGCCATGCTCACGATGCCATGCAGGCGGCCGATGCCGCGTTGATCGCTTCCGGCACGGCAACGCTGGAAGCCCTGCTGCTGGATTGCCCGCATGTCATCAGCTACCGCGTGCCGTGGCTGACCTGGCAAATCATGAAGCGCCAGGCGCTGCTACCCTGGATCGGCCTGCCCAACATCCTGGCCGAGCGCACTGTGGTGCCGGAAATCCTGCAAGACCAGGCCACACCCGAAGCGCTGGGGCAGGCCATCGAGGAACTGCTTGCGAACGAAGAAGCACGCATGGCTCAGATCGAGGTATTCCGGGTTCAGCGCGCCCGCCTCAAACGCGATACGCCCCGGCTCATCGCCGAGGTTGTCCGGTCGTTCCTGTGATCCGCACAAATCGAACGCCGGCGAGCGCAAGGCCACGTTTTTGTGCCGTCGCGCCACCACCCCGGTAATCCAGCGGCTGCGCGGGTCGGTCTTGTTGGCCGCGACCTGGACGGCCGCGCGCGCCGTGAATGAGGAGGGTGCGCAGGTAGCCGTCGCCCCGCTTGCTCATGCCCAGCAAGCGATCCTTGCCGCCGCTGCTGTGCTGGCGAGGGGTCAGCCCCAGCCAGGCGGCCCTATCCCGCCCATGCCGGAATTGCCGGCCATCGCCTACCGACGCGGCCAGGGCCGTGGCCGTGATCGGGCCGATTCCGGGCACGGTTTGCAGCCGGCGCGCCGTTTCGTCTTCTTTGGCGGCGGCTTGAATCTCGCCATCGAGTTGATCCACCCGACGATCCAGTTCCACCAGGTCCGCCCGTAAGCCTTCCAGAAGCCGCCGGAACAGGCCGGACAGACCGTTCTCGGCGTCTTCCTGAATCTCCGGCAGGGCGCGCCGCAAGGCATTGATCCCGACCGGAACGATGACGCCGTATTCCGCCAGGAGGCCGCGAATCTGGTTGGCCTTGGCGGTGCGCTGGCGCACCAGTTCGCTGCGGATGCGATGCACGGCCAGCAGGCCTTGCCGGGCCACGGCCTTGGCTGTGACAAAGCGCATGTTGGGCCGCCCCACCGCTTCGCGGATGGCCTCCGCGTCGTTGGCGTCGTTCTTCCGGCTCTTGAGGTAGGGTTTGACGAACTCCAGTCTGGCACTTCGATGCCGTAGCAGGGAGGAGGAGTCCATCCCATTGGAAAAGCGGCCTTATCGCGCCTTCCGCCGGGATTTGCGGCATACGCCAGGGTTGTCGGAGGGCGCCGGCAGGAAGCGGCAGTTTGTTGGGCACGCTGCGCTTTGCCCAACCTACGGTTCAGAACTCGTAGGGCGGAAAAGCAGCTTTATCGCGCCTTCCGCCGGGATTTGCGGCATACGCCAGGATTCGTCGGAAGGCGCCGGCATGAAGCCCGCAAGGGATACCATCCCCGGCGCTGTTGGCGCCGGGGACATAACGCCGGCTTTTCCGACCTACGTGGCTATGGCTGCCGAATCCCGGAAGGGATTCAGTGATGCGCCCCCTTCTCCGCCATCGGCCACAATTTGTGGCTATCCAGCAGCAGACGCGCACCAGCTTCGTGCACATCCAGGCGTGACAGCGTGGTTTCGCGGCGAGCGTCGCGCGCGCTCTTGCGGGCGTTGAGCGCTTCCCAGAGCGGGGTTTCGCCCATCTGGTAGGCGCGCCAGGCCAGGGCGGCATAACTATCGAGTTGCCGCGCCATTTCCTCCAGGGACTCCAGGCGGCTCAAGGTGCCTTGCAGGCGCGCGTGGAGGATGCGGATTTCGCCTTCGATGCGCGCTTTCGCGGCGGCCTCCATTTGCACCAGGGCGAGTGCTTCCTGCTTGGCCACATCCACCCGCGCCCGGCGATTTTCGCCGGGCAGGGGCAGCGTGATGCTGACGCCGAGAAGGTTGTCCTGGCCGCTGCGTTCGCGTGAATAGTGCAGGCCCAGGGTCGGGTCCGGAGTGAGATCGGCCTTCTGCCGCCGGGTCAGGATGCGCATGCGCTCGCTTTCCTTTTGCAGGATGGCGAGTTCGTGGTTGTGTTCCAGCGCCGCGCTCGCCCATTCGCTCGCGCTGCCGGCCAGCGCCGGCAAGACGCCTGGCTGGATGCTCGGGACGGGCAGGCCGGGAAAACGGGCGGACAGGCCAGCCGTGGCTTCCGCCGCGGCCATCTCGGCGCGGCGGGCTTCCGCTTCCGCCTGGCGCCATGCGGCTTCCGCCTGAGAGCGCTCCATCGCGGCGGCATCGCCCGCCTTGACGCGCTTTTCCACCACTTCGCGCTGTTGCCGTAGCAAGACGGCCTGCTCGCGCCAGGCCAGGGCATCGCTCTGTCCACGCAGGGCGGCATACCAGGTGGCAAGCAGGTCACGCGCGGCTTCGTGGCGGGCATCCCCCACCCGCTCCTCGGCCTCATCGGCCAGGGTGGCGCCGATTTCCGTGTCCAGCTTGGCTTTGCCAGGCAAACGCAGACCGCGTTCTACCCCTATTACCCAGTCGTTCAGGTTGCCGACACCGGTCTCGCGGCGACGGGTATAGCCGGCGCTCGCCTGATACTCGTACTCACCCGCCTTGAGCCGGCGCCCTTCGGCCATCGCGGCGGACACCCGCGCCCGCGCGGCCAGTACGCCGGGATAGGCTTCCAGCGCGGCGTTGGCTGCGGCCACGGGTGGCAGGTCGGCGGGCGCCGACAGTTCCGGGGCGGCATGGGCAAGGCCGCTCGACAGGAGCAGGGCGGCAAGCCATCCCTTTTTCCCTGTGCCAAAGGCATTTTTCGCGTCAGCCAATACCGCGAGCAGACGTTGTCCCCCCCTTTTAAAAAGGGGGGTTAGGGGGGATTTTCGAACGCTTGCACAAGAACAACCCTTGGAGAAATCCCCCTCGATCCCCCTTTGATAAAGGGGGAAGCCACACTTCCTGCCCCCCTTTGACAAAGGGGGGTTCAAAATTTGTTTCATCCCAATCTCCCGAATTCGATCACCGGCGTCAGCCAGTAGGCCACGTCCTGTTTGGGGAACGCGCGTTTCAATTCATCCAGCAGACGACCGGCGGCGTCCGCTTCCAATACGATCTTGAATTTGGTGCGGGCGACGCGGCCGCGCACCTGTTCCTGTGGCGTCAAGGTATGGCCACGGCTGCCGCGTCCCTCGGCATGAACCAGGGTGAAGGCGCCGCCCCATTCCGGGTGCGCGAGCAGATATTCGGCCAGGGTTTCCTCCAGGCTGGCCGGGGCCACCAGGGTGAGTTGAACCAGGTTCATGCTCGTGCTCCCGTAACGCCCGTAGGTTGGGCAAAGCCGAAGGCGTGCCCAACATTCAATGCACCATGTTGGGCACGCTGCGCTTTGCCCAACCTACGGCTACGGCTTGTGTTCATGTCTTCTCTCCCAATATGAAG
>JAUXXW010000129.1 GCA_030684775.1 Pseudomonadota bacterium | reverse complement strand
CCAGAGGGTGTAAACGACTCAATCAGTTGCTGCATCAGGTCTCGGGCTCGGAACAGCGGCCAGCTGCGGACGGGGACATAATCACACGGGATGCAACAAGTAATGAGGGTTTCGACGAAATCGGCATACCCGTTGGGGGCCGCTTCCCAATCTTCTTTCAACAACTGCACGCCACGACTCCAGTGGTCACGCACCGCCGCTTGCAGCACATCGAGCGAGATTGCCACCGATTGCGCAGGTTCGGCACGAAGGTAGCGCGCGTTTTCGCGCTCGTAATCCGCCTTGGCCTGATTGATGGCGGACTCCAGAGAGGTCAGGCGCCGCCCCAGATCGCCGCGATTTGGGTACAACCCTTTGAGTGCTTCCTGAATGGCTTTTAGCTCTTCGTTGAGTTTGGCCAGCGTGCCATCATCGTCGACGCCCTGTAACTGGATGCGCCGGTTTTCGAGTTCTTTCAGGCGGACGCGGATATCCGCCCTGCGCCTGACGTTTGCGAGAGCAACGATTACCTGTAAACGCCCAAGTATCTATTCTTGCGGTGCCAGTCGAGATGCTTTTGCATAGGGCGATGCTCAGGTGCCAGTCGAGACAGATCGACGCGGCGCGAATGATAGGCACCGAGTGAAGTCTGATTCGGCGCTTCCTCTTTAAAGGCATCGGCGGCCACGATCACTTCGAAACCACCCCCCAAGGTCCATAGACCCTGATCGAATGCCCAATGATGATTCCGGCACAGCGCCATGCCATTTGTGATGTCGTCATTGTTGCTATGCGAGAACTGATGGATGTGCGCCGCCTCGACCAAAGTGGTTCCAGACGGCAATAACATCTTTATTCCGCAGAGCAGGCATGCGTAGCCGTAAATCGGGACGATCTGAAGCCGAAAGCGAATATCTCGTCCTTGTCGAACTTCCTTGGGCAACGCAGAGGGTATCGTTCCTGGCGCCTGCTCTGAGGACGCGCCACCCATTCCTAGAATGGCTCTCAGCTTTACCTGTTCCTCGGGATTAAACCAATCTCCGTTGATCAGTGTTTGCCGCATCGCGTCCCGGTTCCGCCGATCCAACATCAGCCCAAATAAATCCTCGGGAATTTCCGCATGGCTGATGACGCGGTTCAACAATTCGATTGAAGTCGGCCGAATGCTGGCGAGGGCTACATCCAGCCCTGCATGGGCGACATGACGCAAAATGCCATCGCTTTGCAGATGGAAAAATGGCAACTCCACTCTGCCGACTGACCGCCCTCTCGCGCCAACCACCTCCCAGTAGCCAAGAAAGCGAAAGGCCAACTCTGGTGTCAGCCTGACCTGTGGCGTGGCTATTTCGCCGTTCTCGACGAAATCCAAAATTGCGAGGAGCAATAGGGGCTTATGGGGCGCAGGTGTTTTCGATGCACGATCAACGCGAAGTTTCCGAAGCCGCCGTAGCCACAATTCGAGCATTTCAATACCAGAACGACAATTTGTCGCTCATTGTCGTCGTTCGTACTCCTTTGGTCACGTTGTCAAAGCGGGAACTGTCCAGCAGCCGAAACGGCTGGAGTTGGTTCCGCAGCCGGGGGCCTCCGCCTTGGAAAGCACGATGGGGCACTCGCCGCCCTCGGCATCGCGGTAAAGCTGGATCAACGCGCGGTGTGAACCGCCCCAGGGTGGGGTGCAGGGCAAATTTGTTCTGACCTTCAGCCGTCATGGCTTTGTATGAGCCGCCCCGCTCTATGAAATAACTGCCGTAGGATGTGGTGAGCGTAGCGAACCGCATCATGCCGCGTGTGCCAGGTTGATGCGGTTCGCTGCGCTCACCACATCCTACGGGGGAGTTCGATGCCGGCTGTTTCACAGTAATACAAAGACTTAGCGTGAGAACAAATTTGCCCCAGGGTGGGGTGTGGCAGGCCAGGATTTCCCATACCTCATCGGTGGTCAGTTCTGTGATCGGGCGGTAAACGAAGGCGCCGGGAAGCTCCGAGTGTGGGGTGAGATTGGTATCGGCCAGATTCACCCGCCGGTTGATGGCGGTGCGTCGGGATTGGCTTTCGTCCAGCCGCACACCCAACACCACGATGGCGGCGCCGCAGCGGGAAACGAAATCCAGAATGTACCGACTGGTGGGCTGGATCTTCAGGCGATCAGTACACCAGCGCATGGTCTGGTTGGGGGTGGGATAGCCGCGCCCGATGAGATTGACCCAGAAGGATTGCTCGATGTCCGGGTGAGTGCTGGCGACGGTGACGGGCAAACCCAGGTTCGCCGATGCGATCGCGATGGCATCCTGGCTTTGCTTGAGATGCGCCACCACCAGTGGGCTTTCCACCAGCGTGTCGTTCGAAACCAGATGCACCGGGCGCGTGCGTCGCGATGGCTCGATCGACAGCAACGCTTCGAAAATGGCGTGGGCGACAAGGGTGCTGTCCTTGCCGCCCGAGTAACCAATAATCCAGGGGTAGGTTTGCGCGGAGGAGAGATATTCGTCGCGAATATCGGCGACGACCGCGCGGAACTTCTCTACCGGGTCGCGATCATTTTTGGCTGCTGGCTGCTGGCTGCTGGCTGCTGGCTGCTGGCTGCTATCGCTCAGGTTCATGGCTGCAGTGATCGGAAAAGGGTGGCGAGTTTACCAAGGCATCACACTACTGACGGAGTGAGCGGGTAAATTTACGCTGCGCGCCAACAAAGCCTGGCTGGAACACCGGTTACGCGATCTGGGGTTACTGGTGGGGGTGAGCGACGTCGATGAAGCAGTTGCGGGCGCGGTTTGTTGTAGCATGATCGACTTCAATCGAATTCAAAAAAGCTACAACCATGCTTGCTTCCCTGTTGTTCGGCGACTACCGCCAGAAAGTGCTCGCGCTCCTGCTGCTGCATCCGGAACAGCACTACCACGTGCGGGAAATCGCCCGCTTGACCGGCACCTCCGCCGGCACGCTGCACAAGGAATTGACTCGACTCGCCCAGGCCGGTGTTCTGGTCCGCGACGAGGTTGGCAATCAGGTGCGCTACGGCGCCAATCGGCAGTGCCCCATCTTTCCGGAACTGGCCGGGATATTGCGCAAGACGGCGGGGCTGGCGGATGTGTTGAAAGAAGCGCTCGCCGGTTTGCGCGAACGCATCGAACTGGCCTTGGTGTTCGGTTCGGTGGCGCGCGGGGAGGAAGGCCCACGTAGCGATGTGGATGTCTTGCTGGTGGGTGAGATCGGTTTTGCCGAGGCGGTGGCGGCGTTGCATGAAGCCCAGGCGCGTATCGGTCGGGAGATCAACCCGGTGGTGTTGTCTCCCGCCGAGTTACGGGACAGGGCGAGAGGGGGTGATGTCTTCCTCGCCGAGGTGTTGAACAACGAAAAACTGTTTCTGATGGGAGATGAACATGACCTTGGAAAACTTGCTGGCGCACTTGGCATCTGAGCGGCGACTGCAACGACATGAAGCCGGGCGGGCCACCACCAGACCGCCATCCAGGCGTTACCGCTAACCCTGGAGGTCGACAGCGCCACCGTCATCGTCCTCGACGCCCTGCGCAAGCAACGCAATCTCAACGACTACACCGGCGATGGCGTCAACGACGCACTACTTGTCGAGTGCATCGCCCAGGCGGAATCCTTGTTGCAGCACGCCCGCACCACCCTCGGAGTGTCTTGATATGCCCCTGACCGAAAATGCCGCACCCATCCTGGCACTCGCCTTGAGCGAATTGTTGGGGCCGGCCCTGGCCGGCAGCATGGCTTATATCCGTTGTCTCCCGGGGGAAGTGGCGCGGGAACTGGCGGCGGATGTAACTGCCCGTGCCATCACTGCGGACCGGGCGGTGGAGTGGCGCGAGGACAAAGCGGAAGCGGTGCTGTTGCTGGTGGATACCGCTCACGCCGGTGCCGGCATGGACGGCATTTACAGCGCGGCGCAGGAGATTTCCGAAGTGGAGCTGTTTACCAACGCTAAAGCGCAGGCGCGTAACAAGCTGGCACACGGCGGCAAGGGCTTCGCCGATAAGGCTTTGTCCAAGGCACGCCGGTTGGCGCGCAACAAAGCTTTGTCGCCCTGGATAAGTTGGCGCGCGAAGGCGCCAGTTACGGGTTGCCGACCTTGCTGGAACAGGAGCGGGCCAAGGTGGGCCTGGTGTTCTGTCCGGAATATGGCGGGGCGAAGCCGGT
>JAUXXW010000123.1 GCA_030684775.1 Pseudomonadota bacterium | reverse complement strand
CCTGAACCATGTCCCGCGTCATTCCCAAAGAGCAGCTCACCCCCCACCAACGTTGGGAACGCCGTAGGTTGGGCCAAGCGCAGCGTGCCCAACAAACCGCACCCCTGTTGGGCACGCGATGCTTTGCCCAACCTACGGGCTCACCTGCCTGAACCATGTCCCGCGTCATTCCCAAGGAACAGCTCACCGCTTATCAGCGTTGGGAGCTGGGCAGCATCGATCCTGTCATCTGCGAGCCGGTAACGGAGCCAGCCGAGGCGACGCCCACGGAACACGAGCCGGAGACGCTTCTCAGCGTGCCCCTGCCCACCGCCGAAGATATCGAGCGCATCCAGCAGGAAGCCAGGCAGGAAGGCCATGATCTCGGGCGCGAGGAAGGCCGCAAGGTCGGTTACGAAGAGGGTTACAAAACCGGCGAAGTGCACGCGGAACGCCTGCGGCTCCTGACGGAAGCCTTGCAGGTGGAAAGCCTGCGCCAGGACGAAGCCATCGCCCGCGAGGTGCTGGAACTGGCGCTGAATGTCGCGCAGCAGATGCTGCGCGCCAGCATTCAGGCCAATCCGAAGAGCATCCTCGCCGTGATCCGCGAGGCCCTGCAATCCCTGCCTACCCTGTCCGGCCACCACAAGGTCGTGGTGCATCCCGAAGATGTCGCCGTCGTGCATGAGTGGCTGGACAGGGAACACGGCCACCTCTCCTGGAAAGTGGTGGAAGACGAACAGTTGTCGCGCGGCGGCTTCCGTTTCGAAAGTGCCCACAACGAACTCGACGCTTCCCTGGAAACCCGCTGGCGCGAAATCACCAGTTGCCTCGGCACCGATACCACATGGATGGACTGAGCCGGGCCGCCGCGCTGGTGACCTACCTGCGCGATTGCCAGGAAGCGGTCGCGCAGATCGCCACGCCCTGGCGCACCACCGGCCGCCTCACCCGGGTTGCCGGGCTGGTGATGGAAGCCTCCGGCCTCAAACTGGCCACTGGCGTCTCCTGCAAGGTCGTCATGCCGGGTGGCCAGCAGGTCGACGCCGAAGTGGTCGGCTTCTCCGGCGAACGGCTCTACCTCATGCCTTCCACCGATGTCTACGGCCTGGCGCCCGGCGCCGTGGTCGAAGTCGCCTCGGTTTGCGGCTTCGACCCGCCGCGCATGTACAAATCCTTCTTCCGTCGCCGCCGCATCGAGGACCGCATCCGCCAGATCGCGGTCGGGCCGGAACTACTCGGCCGCGTGATCGACGGCGCCGGCCGCCCCCTGGACCGCCTCGGCGCCCTCGAAGCCTCGCGCCGCGCCCCCCTGCACGCGCGCCCGTTCAACCCGATGGAACGCGAACCGATCCGCGACGTGCTCGACGTCGGCGTGCGTGCCATCAACGCCCTGCTCACCGTCGGGCGCGGCCAGCGCATGGGCCTGTTCGCCGGCAGCGGTGTCGGCAAATCCATGCTGCTCGGCATGATGGCGCGCTATACGGCGGCCGATGTCGTGGTGGTCGGGCTGATCGGCGAACGCGGCCGCGAAGTGAAGGACTTCATCGAAAACATCCTCGGTGAAGAAGGCTTGCGCCGCGCCGTCGTCGTCGCCGCCCCGGCCGACGCGCCGCCGCTCCTGCGTCTGCATGGCGCCGCCTATGCCACGGCGGTCGCGGAAAACTTCCGCGACCAGGGCCTGGACGTATTGCTCATCATGGATTCGCTCACCCGCTACGCCCAGGCGCAGCGCGAGATCGCCCTCGCCGTCGGTGAACCGCCCGCCACCAAGGGTTACCCCCCCTCGGTGTTCGCCAAGCTGCCGCAACTGGTGGAACGCGCCGGCAACGGCCGCGCCGCCGGCGGCTCCATCACCGCCTTCTACACCGTCCTGATGGAAGGCGATGACCAGCAAGACCCGGTGGCCGACGCCGCCCGCGCCATCCTCGACGGCCACATCGTCCTCTCGCGGCAACTCGCCGACCACGGCCACTACCCCGCCATCGACATCGAAGCCTCCATCTCGCGCGCCATCACCGAACTCCTGACCAAGGAAGAACTGGAACGCGTGCGCCGCTTCAAAAGCCTCTACGCCCGCTACCAGCGCAGCCGCGACCTCATCACCATCGGCGCCTACCAACGCGGCAACGACCCCCTGCTGGACGAAGCCATCCTCCTCTACCCGAAGATGGAAAAATTCCTCATGCAGGACTTCCTCGACAAGGAAGACTACCCAAGCAGTCGCGAGCAACTGACCGGACTGCTAACCGGCGCCTGAACCGCCGGCCTTGCCGCCCGGCACCCCCATCCCAGGGCGCGAGTGCGTGGCCGAGTGGCCTCCCCCTTTACCAAAGGGGGATCGAGGGGGATTTAGCGACGTTGGCCTGAGCGGCCGCCTCAGAAATCCCCCCCAGCCCCCCTTTGAAAAAGGGGGGAGTCGCGCCCCAGTCATGCGAACGGCAGTCACCCACGCCCGCGTTGCCCGCCGACCAATGCGCAAGCGCATGAGGGAGTGGCCTCCCCCTTTTTCAAAGGGGGAATGAGGTACCGAAGGGTAGGGGCTTCATCTGGGATTTAGCATCGCCTGCCAACGCACCAGCCCGGAAAAACGGCTCTATGTCGTTTGCAGTGGGTAGTCGAGCCAGCTTGGCGGGCAGGTCACGCCGACACCTGCATGCCGGCGATGGTAGCGTGCGCCGTGCGCACGATTGCTCGTGTCACTAGGGAGAGTCGGGCTCTGTGGGATATGAATCGTGCGCACAGCGCACGCTACGGAGATCGTAGGAGTGAGCTTGCCCGCGATAGCCACCGTTGCATCGCGGGTAGGGGCGGGTGTCGTGTCGGCTGATCGTTCTTGATTTTTTAACTTGGAACACACTGAGCGAAAACAATAAGAACAGACTGCTGCTTCCCCTTTTGCTGCTTCTGGCGGGCTGCGCGCCGGCGCGGCATTACGAGGCTGTGCTGGTGTTGCAGGACATTGCGGCCGAGCGGGGGGCGTCAAGGTTGCAACAGTCTCGGCCCGCGCCGTTGCGGCAAGCCGTCAGCTATTCCGTTGCCGGGCGTTCGCACCACGCCGATCTGTATCTGCCCGGGCCGCTCGAAGGTTGCGCCGCGCGTTGTCCGCGCGCCGCCATCGTTGTTGTGCCCGGTGCGGTGCCCCGGGCGAAGGATGATCCGCGTCTGGTGGCTTTCGCCAACACCCTGGCGCGCGCGGGTTTCGCGGTGCTGGCGCCGGAAATGCCGGGTTTTCGTTCGATGCGCGTGCGGCCGTCGGATGCACGGGAAATCGCGGATGCCTTCAGCTATCTGGCCGGCCGCCCCGAACTCGCTCCTGGTGGCCGCGCCGGGATGTTTGCTTTCAGTTATGCGGTCGGCCCGGCGCTGCTTGCGGCACTCGAAGATGACATCCGCGAGCAGGTGCGCTTCGTCGTCGGTTTGGGCGGTTACCACGATCTGCCGCGCGCGATGCGCTTCTTCACCACCGGCTGGTTTGAACACGCGGGGGAGTGGCGACAGATCACTCCGGACGATACCGGCCGGATGGTGTTGGTTTATGCCAGCCTGGATTACTCGGAAGATGCCCGCGCGGAGTCGGATCGCGAATCGTTCGGGCGCATGGTGGAACTGCGCGAACGCGATCCACGGGCTGATCTGGCGCCTCTCGCGGCGGGATTGAGCGCGCGCGGGAAGGCGGTCTATGCGTTGGCCGTCAACAACGACCCGGCGCGCTTTCCCGAGTTGCTGGCCGGGTTGCCGGAGGCCATGCGCGCGGACATGGATCGACTCAACCTCGCCCGCCATGATCTGAAACGTTTGAAGGCGCGGCTGTTGCTGGTGCATGGCCGGAACGACAATCTGATTCCTTTTCCGGAAAGCCTGGCGCTGGCCGCCGCCGCGCCCGAGGGGCGGGCCGAGGTGTTTCTCATCCATCGTGTTCTCGGCCATGTCGATCTGAGTTTTTCCAGCCTGTTCTCCTGGCGCTTCTGGCGGGTGATCGATCTGCTGCTGGCGGAACGGGAGGTGGCATGAACGGTTGGATCATGGCGCTGAGCCCATGCCGGATGTCGAAACAGTCGAGCCGCTGCCCCCTCTTTGTAAAGGCACTGTTAGCGTTAACTGGTGATGCGATTGGTGCGGTGGTTCCCCCCTTTCTCAAAGGGGGGCTAGGGGGGATTTCTGAGACGGCTGCTCAGGCAAACGTTGCTAAATCTGATGAAGCCCTTACCCCTCATTCCCTCTTTGGAAAAGGGGGAGACCACTCCCGCAGGCGCTTTCTGTCGCATCCCCAGGCGACGGGTTGTTGGGCACGCTGCGCTTTGCCCAACCTACGCTTCAACGGCTGGATTTTGAATTGAACCCCCACTTGAAGCTGCTCATTCTGTTGCTGCCGGGCTTGCTCCTGGCGGCGCTGGCTCTGTCGTTGCCGCCCATCGTGCAGCCATTGGCGTACCACGATTTCGCGGATCAACGCGCTTGTTTCGGTTTGCCCAATTGCCTGGATACCGCATCCAATGTCCTGTTTCTGCTGGCCGGGCTGTTCGGCCTGGGCTTTCTTTTCGGCCCGGCCGGGCGGCGCGCGTTTGTCGAGGCGCGTGAGGCGTGGCCCTATGCGTTGTTTTTTGCCGCCGGCGTGCTGGTCGGGCTGGGTTCGGGCTATTACCACCTGGCGCCCGATAACGATGGGTTGCTGTGGGATCGGGCGGCCATGGCGTTGGCGTTCATGGCCTGGCTGGGCGCGATTCTGGGCGAGCGGGTCGGTGTCGGCGTCGCGGCGGTTTAACCTAGAAACGGCAGTTGGACGCGGTCAACCGCCGTTTCTAGGTTTAGTGCGCTTGCAGCAACCCCGTGGCGTCGCGCGCGGTAACCGGGCGGCTGAACAGATAGCCCTGGTAGGAGTCGCAGCCGATCGATTTCAGGTAATCGAGCTGGGCGCTGGTTTCCACACCTTCGGCCACCACGTTCAGGCGCAGCCCTTTGGCCATGGCGGTGATGCCCGCGACGATGGTGCTGCCGTTGCTGGGGGCGACCAGATCATGGATGAAGCTGCGGTCGATCTTGAGGGTGTGCACCGGAAGTTTCCTGAGATAGGAGAGGGAGGAATAGCCGGTGCCGAAGTCGTCGATGGAGATTTCCACCCCTTGATCGGCGAGGCGGCGCAGCTTTTCGATGGCGCCGTCCATGTCGCGCATCAGCGTGCTTTCGGTGATTTCGATCTCGATGCCTTGTCCGTCGATGCCGTTGTCTTTCAGGGACTGGATGAACTTGTCGACGAAATGCGGGTGCTCGATCTGGCGCGCGGAAAGATTGACGCCCAGGGAAATGGCTTCCAGTCTCGTGGCGCGCCAGGATTTGGCCTGTTTGCAGGCGGCGTCCAGCACCCATTCGCTGATCGGCGCGATGAGCCCGCATTCTTCGGCGATGGGGATGAAATCGTTGGGCGCGACCAGGCCGCGTTCCGGGTGATGCCAGCGTATCAGCGCTTCCATGCCGCATATGCGCTGGCTCCGGATGCCCACCTGCGGCTGGTAATACATCTCGAATTCGCCGCGCGTGAGGGCGTGGCGCATGTCGTTTTCCACCGCCAGGCGGCCGGTGAGCGAGTGTTGCAGGTCGTGGGTGAAAAAGCGGAAGTCGTTCCGGCCGTGATCCTTGGCGTGGTACATGGCCAGATCGGCATGCTTGATGAGTATTTCCCGGGTTTCGCCATCGTCGGGAAAGAGGGCAATGCCGATGCTCATGCCGGAGTAGATTTCGTGGCCGTCGATGTGGAAGGGTTGCTTGAGCGAGGCGATGATTTTCTCGGCGATGAGGGTGGCATTGTGCCGCGTGTGTATGTTCGGCAACAGCAAGGTGAATTCGTCGCCGCCGATGCGCGCCAGGGTGTCGCCTTCGCGCAGGCTGCCGCGCAGACGCTGCGCCATGTATTGCAACAGGCCGTCGCCGACCAGATGGCCGTGAGTATCGTTCACCACCTTGAAGCGATCCATATCCAGAAACAAGACCGCCAGAGCTTGTTTCTGGCGGCGTGCCTGGGTGATGGCCTGGCCCAGGCGGTCGTTGAACAGGGTGCGGTTGGGCAGGCCGGTGAGAAGGTCGTGATAGGCCTGGAAGGTGACGGTCGCTTCGGCCTGTTTGCGCGCGCTGATGTCGCGCGCGACGCCGTAGGTGCCGATGAATGCGCCCGTGCCGTCGGCGAGCGCGCGATACATCCCGGTGGCGGAGACTTCCACTGTCACGGTTGCTTCACCGCCGTTTTTGCCGGGGTTCTCTTTGCGGTTGAGGCGTAGTTCGACGTTGCGTGTGGAGCGATCGCCGGTGCGACGTTCATTGAGGTGATAGCGCGCATTGTCCAACTCATCACGCGGAACAAGGGCTTCGTAGCTATGCCCCACCAGGTCTTCCGGGCGATAGCCGAGCACACGGCTGATGCTTTCGTTCAGAAAGGTGAAATGGCCGTTGTCGTCCAGGGTGTAGATCACATCCGGCGAGGTGTTGATCAGCAGGCGATGCCACTGCTCGGATTGGTCTATCTGTTGCAGCATGCGCCGGTTGTCCCGCTCCAGTTGCACTTTGTGGGCGGCATTGCGCACGGTTTTTATCAACTCTTCCGGTTCACAGGGCTTGCGCAAATAGTCGTAAGCGCCGAGCCGGATGCAATGAATCACGGTATCGACCCTGCTGTCGCCGCTCATGACGATGACGCGGGTGTCCGGATACTGTTCGCGCAGATGCGCCAACAGTTCGTGGCCACTGCTGTCGGGCAGGCGGAGATCGAGCAGGATCAGGTCGTAATCGCTTTGCGCCAACTGCGCCAGTGCCTGCGCGCCGGTCATGGCGGTGGTGATCTTCCGGATGTGCGGGGCCAGCAACAGGCGTGTGCTTTCCAGGTAGCGCGGCCCATCTTCGACAATGAGAAGGCGGACGGCGGCGGTGGTGTTGGCATCGGATGACATCAGCGGCCCGGGGAAATTGGGGAGGTGGGCGCCCTATTTCTTCTGGCTATCCCAAAGGGAATAGTAGCCGGAAGGTGGTGCCGGATGAGCCGGTTTTGAAAGAAACGATACCGTTCAGGTCTTCCGTAAGTGTTCTTACTATGTGCAACCCAAGGCCAGAGTGGTCATTCCCCTTCCGGGTTTTCACGGGATCGAACAAGCGCGCGGCCAATTCCGGATGGATGCCGGGGCCGGAGTCGCTTATTTGCAGTTCGATGAATCGCTCGTGTTTGTGGTTGGTGATCTGGGTGATTTCAAACCGTATTTCGCCGTTGTCGGGACTGGCTTCCAGCGCGTTGAGCAGCAGGTTGAGCAGGATTTGCTTGAGTTTGTCGCGATCACAGATGAGCAGCGGCAGTTTCGCGCCCGGCGTGTTGATGACCTGGATGCCACGCGGCTGCCAGGTGGGCGCGGTGACTTTGAGCAGATCTTCCAGCAGCAGGCCGATGTCGGTTTCTTCCGAGAGATCGGCCAGGCTGTCGTCGCCGTGGACGAGGGCGCGCACGATGCGCACGATGCGGTCGAGTTCCTCCTGGATGATGCGCAGCTCGTCCGCGATTTGGGGCGCGTCGCCCAGCTTGGTTTTCAGGATGGCCAGATAGTTTTTGATGGTGCCCAGGGGGTTGTTGATTTCATGGGCGGCGCGGCGGACACGGCCTCCCAGGCAGGGGTCGTGGTCTTCCGGTTTCAGCTTTCCGGGCCGGCTGCCGCGCCACGATGCGTCGCCCGGCTGGATAGAGCGTTCCGTGTGCGCGGCGATGTCGGCCAGGGCCGCACGGTCGCCGCAAACCAGCAGGACGCCGTGCGCGGCCCCTTCGCCCACGGGGATGGCGGCGACACCGTCGGCGTTGGCCTGGCGTGCCAGTTGGATGTCCAGCGGGGAAGCATCACCGTCGGCGTAAACCACCACGGGCATGCGCGTGAACAGGGCGCGCACGGCGGCGGTATTGCTGCCTTCCACACGAATCGAGAGGGTGGGGGGCGGCCGCTCTCCCAGGGCTTGCGGCTCAAGCATGCTGGTGTGTCTGTCCAGACGCAGATAGATCGGGTCGCGTAACCCTTGCCGCCCCGCCAGTTGACGAGCCGCCGCCAGCACGGCTTCGCTGGTTTGTTCGTGCATCCCGGGTTCCATTGGTTTCTGCGGCATTGCCCTAAGCGATTCATCGTCTGACGGTACGGCAAGGATAACGTATCGCCGCCGCTGGGGCGGGTTACCCGTGCCCCACGCACCGGACCATGCGTCGTGGCTTTCGCCCCCCTTATGGCGCGGTATCCCGCAGCAAGCGGAACAACTGGCGGCTGGATTTGGGCGGCTTGCTTTCGGCGGCTTCCTTGCGGGCGTTGCGTATCAGTTGCCGCATTTGCTGGGCGTCGCTGTCGGGATGCCGGGCCAGCCATTCCGTGAGCGCCGCATCGTTCTCCAGCAGGCGATCACGCCAGTGCTCCAGGGCATGGAACTCGGCCTTGGCGGCACTCGATTCGCCTCTGATGACGGCCAGGTGTTCGATGATGGGTTCGGCGTCCACATCGCGCATCAGCTTGCCGATGAACTGCATCTGGCGACGGATGGCGCCATTCGCCTTGAGGCGCTGCGCTTCCAGCAATTCCGTGAGCAGGCGATCCGGCAAATCCATCTTTTCCAGGCGCTCGCGCGACAGCTTCACGAGTTCCACGCCGAGATCCTGCAGGGCGTTCATTTCGTTCTTGCGTCGCGTCTTGCTGATGGGGAAATCCGCGAAATCGTCGGAGTTCTCGTCGGGTTCTTCCGGTTGCTGGTGCATGGCATGCGGGCGGATGGCGAGGGGCGGGTATCATAGCGGCCTTTGTCAAAAAGTCAGGTTCTACCGTGTCCGACAGCCCATTCAGTTTCACCCGCGAGGCCTTGCAGGCACTCGCCGCAAAAACGCTTGATCTGGCCCGCGCCGGCGGTGCTTCCGCCGCCGAAACGGAGGTTTCCGAAGGCAATGGCTTGAATGTTTCCGTGCGCCACGGCGAGGTGGAAACCATCGAGCACAACCGCGACAAGGGCATCGGCGTCACGGTCTATCTGGGCCAGCGGCGCGGCCATGCCTCCACTTCCGACTTCGCCCCGGCCGCGCTGGCGCGCACGGTGGAAAAGGCGCTGACCATCGCCCGCTATACCGCCGAGGACGATTGCGCCGGCCTGGCCGAGGAAAACCTGCTGGCGCGCCTGCTGCCGGACCTGGACATCTATCATCCCTGGACAGTCGATGTGGCGCGGGGCACCACCCTGGCGCAGGAATGCGAGGCGGCGGCGCTGGACGTCGATACGCGCATCAACAATTCGGAAGGCGCTTCGCTGTCCACCCAGAGTTCGCAATTCATCTATGCCAACAGCCTGGGTTTTTCCGGCGGCTACCCGACCACGCGGCAGAGCCTCTCCTGCGCGGTGATCGCCGAGGAAGACGGCGCCATGCAGCGCGATTACTGGTACACCACGGCGCGCGCAGCCGAGAACCTGGATAGTCCGGAATCGGTGGGGCGGCGTGCCGGCGAGCGCACGGTGCGGCGCCTGAACGCGCGCAAGCTGTCCACGCGGCAGTGCCCGGTGCTGTTCGAGGCGCCCATCGCCACCGGCCTGATCGCCAGCTTCGTCTCGGCCATTTCCGGTGGCCACCTGTACCGTAAATCCTCTTTCCTGCTCGATAGCCTGGGCAGCCAGGTTTTCCCGTCCTTCTTCCAGTTGCTTGAAAACCCTTTCCTGCCGCGTGGCCTGGCCTCGGCGCCGTTCGACTCGGAAGGCGTGGCCACGCATGAGCGGGAAGTGGTGCGCGACGGCGTGGTTCAGGGCTATTTCCTGGGTAGCTACAGCGCCCGCAAGCTGGGCATGAAAACCACCGGCAACGCCGGCGGCAACCACAACCTGATCGTGCCTTCCACCGGCGAGGATTTCGCCGGCCTGCTCAAGAAAATGGGTAGCGGCCTGGTGGTGACCGAGTTGCTGGGCCAGGGCCTGAACATGGTGACCGGCGATTATTCGCGCGGAGCGGCGGGTTTCTGGGTGGAAAACGGCGTGATCGCCTACCCCGTGGAAGAAATCACCATCGCCGGCAACATGCGCGACATGCTGGGCGGCATCGTCGCCATCGGCAATGACGTGGAAACACGCGGGTCGCGCCGGGTGGGGTCGATCCTCATCGGGAACATGACGGTGGCGGGCGAGTGAACCGCCACCGTCATTCCCGCGAACGCGGGAATCCAGTAGACGTAGGTTGGGCAGCGGAGTCGTTGTCCGCTTTAGCGGCTTACGAATCCGGCGTGCCCCTTGCGGGTGCAAAGCGCAGCGTGCCCAACATGGCGACGGGTTGTTGGGCACGCTGCGCTTTGCCCAACCTACGTTTCTACGGCTTCAACTGCCGGATTCAGGATGAACGAACTGGATTCCCGCATTCGCTGGAATGACGGCCGATAGACATGAACCACCTCCTCACCCTCTCCCGTGCCATAGACGCGCTCAATGAGCGCGTCGGCCGCGCCGCCATGTGGCTGGTGCTCGCCGCCACGCTGATTTCCTCCGGCAACGCGGTGATGCGCTATGGCTTCGACCGCTCTTCCAATGCCTGGCTGGAAATCCAGTGGTATCTGTTCGCCCTGATCTTTCTTCTTGGCGCCGGCTACACCCTCAAACATAACGGCCATGTCCGTATCGACATCCTCTATGGCCGTTTTTCGCCGCGCTTAAAGGCCTGGGTGGATTTGTTCGGTGGCCTGCTGTTCCTGCTGCCCTTGTGCGGTTTGCTGGTCTGGATGGGGTGGGATGGATTCGCGGCCTCCTGGGCGGTGAGTGAAACCTCGCCGGACGCCGGCGGCTTGTTGCGCTGGCCGATCAAATTCGCGATTCCACTCGGATTCGGCCTGCTCTGGCTGCAAGGGGTGGCGGAAGTCATCAAGCGCGCCGCCTTCCTCACCGGCCATGCCCCACTGATTCAGGAACACGCCGAGGAAGTGGTGTGATGTTCGAACTCATGGCGCCGCTGATGTTTCTCGGTCTGGTGGCGTTCCTGCTGCTCGGCTACCCGGTGGCTTTCTCGCTGGCGGCCAATGGCCTGTTGTTCGCCGTGGTCGGCACACAACTGGACTATTTCGGTTTCGAGCAGTTGCAGGCACTGCCGGAGCGGGTGTTCGGCATCATGTCCAACGCCACTTTGCTGGCGATTCCGTTCTTCACCTTCATGGGCCTGATCCTGGAAAAAAGCGGCATGGCGGAGGAGTTGCTCGACAGCCTCGGCCAGTTGTTCGGGCCGATTCGCGGCGGCCTCGCCTACTCCGTGGTTTTCGTCGGCGCCCTGCTCGCCGCCACAACCGGCGTGGTGGCGGCTTCGGTGATCGCGATGGGCCTGATCTCCCTGCCCATCATGTTGCGTTACGGCTACGACAAGCGCATGGCCAGTGGCGTCATCGCCGCTTCGGGGACGCTCGCGCAGATCATTCCGCCGTCCCTGGTGCTGATCGTGCTGGCCGACCAGTTGGGCGTGTCGGTGGGGGATATGTATCGCGGCGCCTTGACCCCCGCCCTGTTGCTCGCCGCGCTCTATGCCGGGTTCGTGTTGCTTGTCAGCCTGGCTTGGCCGAAGGCCATGCCGGCGCTACCCGCCGAGGCGCGCAGCCTGCGCGGCAGCGCGCTGCTGGTGAAATCGCTCTCCGCCATGCTGCCGCCGCTGCTGCTGATCTTCCTGGTGCTGGGCACCATCTTCATGGGCATCGCCACCCCCACCGAGGGCGGCGCGATGGGCGCGGCGGGCGCGCTGTTGTTGGCGCTGGCCAAGGGCCGGCTGCAACGCAAGGTGCTCACTCAGGCGATGGAGGTCACCACCCGCCTCACCACTTTCGTCATCTTCATTCTGATCGGTTCCACGGTGTTTTCCCTGGTGTTCCGCCTGCTCGACGGCGACCTCTGGGTGGAAGCGCTGCTCACCGGGCTGCCCGGCGGCGAACTGGGCTTTTTGATCGTGGTGAACCTGCTGGTTTTCCTGCTGGCGTTCTTTCTGGATTTCTTCGAGATCGCCTTCATCATCGTGCCGTTGCTGGCACCCGTGGCCTACAAACTGGGCATTGATCTGGTCTGGTTCGGCGTGCTGCTGGGCATCAACATGCAGACCTCGTTCATGCACCCGCCATTCGGCTTCGCGCTGTTCTACCTCAAGAGCGTGGCACCCAGGGAGGTGAAAACCGCCGACATCTACTGGGGGGCGGTGCCTTTCCTGATTATTCAGGTGCTCATGGTGGCCATGGTGGTGGCGTTCCCCGGCCTGGTAAGCGTCGAACCGGTCCAGTTTGACGACACGCCGGTGCAGATAGAGCTGGAAGACACGGGAAATATATATTCCCCGTCACAGTAAAAACCCTGATTCGAGGTTGGACGTTCCGTGTTGATAAGTTATCCTGCAATCAACACGTTACTGAAAAACAATGGAGCTTTAGATGAACAACATCCCGAAGTTGCTTGTTATGGCGCTCTTACTTTCCGGCTGTGCCACCAAGGAATATGTACAAGAGCAGATACAACCTGTGAATGTCCGGCTTGCCGCTCTGGAAAGCCGCGCCAACACCACGGATGCCGCGATCAAGTCCGGCGCCGTCGGCCTGGACGCCACCAGCAAGCGTCTCGATGATGCCGTGATGACCTTGAGAGGCCAGGGTGATCGTCTGGCCAAGAACGAGTCCGACATCGCCCAGATTTCCAAAACCGCCCAGGAAGCGCTGGAACGCGCCGCCGCCGCCGGCAAGCTGGCCGCCGGCAAAGTCGCTTACGAAGTCGTGTTGTCCGAGGACAAGGTCAAGTTCGGGCATGGCAAGGCCCTGCTGGATCAGGATGCGATGGGTGCGCTCGACGCGGTCGCCGGCAAGATCAAGTCTGAAGGGCGAGTGGTCTTCATCGAAGTGCAGGGCCATACCGACAGCACCGGCAGCGAAGCGGTCAACCTGAAAGTGGGCCAACAACGCGCGGATGCCGTGCGTCGCTATCTCTATGCCAAAGGCGGCATCCCGCTGCATCGCCTCTCCGCCATTTCCTACGGTGAAAGCATGCCGGTCGCCAGCAACATGAACCGCGACGGCCGCGCCAAAAACCGCCGCGTGGTGTTGGTCGTGCTGTACTGACTTGGTCGTCCTGAACAAAAAAGCCGGGTATCCACCCGGCTTTTTTGTTGTGTGCTTCATGTTGGCTGTTGATAAGCGTGTAGCGGCTCCCCCCTTTATCAACCTGGAAACAGCAGTTGCCGGGATGAAAAGGGTCTGAATGCCCGGCGGTTATTGGAATTTCGGGAAGGTGTCACCCGCTGGGTGAGTAGAC